>NZ_BADB01000235.1:0-325 GCF_000333415.1 Microbacterium sp. B24
ATTCGAGCTCGGTCCCGGGGATCCTCTAGAGTCCGCTCACTCGGGAACCGGGCCCTTCGACAGGCTCAGGGACCCAGAAACGTCGCGAGGGAGCGATGAAGACCTGGCCGATGCCGTCCGTCGCACTCTTCGGGTGCCAGCACTCGCCCAGCGTCGCGGCGGCGCGGGACGAGCCCCAGCCAACCGACACACGGACGACGGGGAGCTCGTGGCCCAGCTCGGCGAAGAGGGGGCGGAGCTGCTCGACGGCGGCGACGAGCCACTGCTCGCGCGTAGCGAAGTGCTGTGCGAAGAGTGATGCGTCACGGCTCGGTCGAGCGGGAGC
>NZ_BADB01000234.1:0-2202 GCF_000333415.1 Microbacterium sp. B24
GATGACGGGCTGAACCTGCACGGCCAGTCGGCGTTCTCGCCCGCCTCGGTTCGGTCGATGCCACCGGCTCCTTGGTGCTCCTCATGCCCGAGCATCGCGCCACGGAGTCGACGGTCACGCAGTTGGCTCAGGTGTTCTCCCGTCACCCCGGCGACACAGAGGTCACCCTCAAGCTGCATAAGAGCGGCGTCGCGAAGGTGTTCGAAGTGCCGGCCCAGGTGCGTGTCACCGTCGACCTCTACGGCGAGTTGAAAGGCCTGCTCGGTCCGCAGTGTCTGGGCTGAGCCTGTGATCGGCCAGGTAGGATCCCAGTCGAGTTCTGTTCCGGAAGGATGCGTGACGTGACCGACGAGAAGCCCACCCCCGACAGCGCCGATGAGAGCACCGGCGAGGAGCACGACGTCGCCGTTGCCGCAGAGTCATCGAGCGGTCAAGAGTATGCCGCCGACGAGACTCCGGTTTCGGATGCCGCCGCCGGCACTGCCGAGGTCGATGAGCCCGCCGCGACATCCGCGCCGGACGTCTCGACCGTTACCTTCGCCGAGGCGTTCGAGGCGATGACCGACGGACCGGACGGCGTCGATGAGTCCGCTCCCGCGCAGTACGGGGTGGGCCCGTTCTCGATTCGCGAGGTCTCGCTCGGCGCGGTCTGGCTCGTCGCATTCGTCGTCTCGTTCTTCCCGATCTACAGCTACGGCAACCGCGGTTGGGGGACGTCGGTCTGGACGGGTATCGACTGGCTGCTCACGATCGGCGTGCCGACAGTCGCCGTGTTCCTGATCGGCCTGCGTCGACTCTCGCCGCAGGGCATCCGCCGCGTCGGCTCGCTCGGAATCGATCAGTTCGCCTCGGTCGCTTTCTCGGTCTCGTCGATCATCTGGCTCGGCATCCTCTGGAGCTCGTTCGTCTCGGTGGGGGGAGGAAGCGTCTTCCTCGCGACCTGGGTCGTCTGGGTGGAGTTCATCCTCATGCTGGCCGGCGTCGTGCTCACCGTCTTCGCGCCGCTTCTGCCGACCATCGGCGAGGACTTCCAGCATCGCTCGGAGGTGCCCGCCCACCGGTATGCGAGCCCCGCTCGCCCCGTCGTAGCCCGTCCTGCGACGCAGCGGGCGCCGTACTCGGGCCCCGTCGCGACGCCGCTGACCGACGCCCACGCTGACGGGGCCCAGAGCGATGGCGCCGCACCCGTCGCGGAGCCGACGTCGGAGACCACCGTCTTGGACGAGACGGTGCTCGCCCCCAGCCCGTCGCAGGCCTTCTGGGCCCTCGTTCCCGTCGAGCGCGACGTCGTCGATGAACACGGCACACCGCTGTTCCGCATCGGACCGACGGCATGGGCATTGGTCATCGAGGACCGCGGTGATCGCTTCGTCGTCCGTCACGAAGACGGCCGCATCGGCTATCTCACGGACGTCTCCGGCGTCACACGCGGGTAGCCTGGAACGATGCTCCGCACCATTGATGTGCGCGGTCGCGAGTTGACGACCGCGCAGTGGATTGCTGCTGTGCCTCGTGCTCAAGCCGCCCGCGCCGAAGCCCTTCAGGCGGCCTTTGAGATCGTCGACGACGTGCGCCTGCGCGGAGAAGCGGCGTTGCGGGAGCAGGCGGCGCGCTTCGATCGCGTCGAGGATCACGCCATTCGCGTTCCCGCCGCGCACCTCGACGACGCGCTTGAGCGTCTCGACCCGGGGGTACGGCGAGCGATCGAGGAGATGATCCGCCGCGTGCGGCTGGCCTCTGCCGCCCAGGTTCCCGCTGCGGCGATGACCGAGATCGTCCCCGGCGGCCGCGTCGAACAGCGCTGGCAGCCCGTTCGCCGCGCGGGTGTCTACGTGCCCGGCGGCAAGGCGGTGTATCCGTCGAGCGTCGTCATGAACGTCGTTCCCGCTCAGGTCGCCGGCGTCGGCGAGGTCGCGCTCGCGTCGCCGCCCCAAGCCGATGCCGGCGGCAGGGTGCATCCCGACATCCTCGCCGCCGCGCGACTTCTCGGTGTGACGGAGGTCTACGCGATGGGCGGGGCCGGCGCGGTCGGCGCCTACGCGTACGGCGTGGACAGCATCGGCCTGGAGCCCGTCGACGTCGTCACCGGCCCTGGCAACAACTTCGTCGCAGCGGCCAAGCGCGCTGTCGGCGGGCTCGTCGGAACGGATTCCGAAGCCGGCGCGACGGAGATGACTCTAGAGGATCCCCGGGACCGAGCTC
>NZ_BADB01000233.1:0-2014 GCF_000333415.1 Microbacterium sp. B24
CCGGTGTGAAGCCCATCATCGGGCTCGAGGCCTACGTGACGCCGGGCACGCACCGCAGCGACAAGTCGCGCGTCGCCTGGGGCTCGCCCGATCAGAAGAGCGATGACGTCTCGGGATCGGGCGCGTACACCCACATGACGATGTGGAGCCAGAGCACGGAAGGGATGCACAACCTCTTCCGGCTGAGCTCGCTGTCGAGCATGGAGGGGTACTACTTCAAGCCACGAATGGACCGGGAGCTTCTGCAAACCTATGGGAGGGGTCTCATCGCGACGACCGGCTGCCCGTCGGGAGAGGTGCAGACGCGTCTGCGGCTGGGGCAGTACGACGCCGCTCGTGCGGCCGCTGCAGAGTTCCAGGACATCTTCGGCAAGGAGAACTACTTCGCCGAGATCATGGACCACGGTCTGTCGATCGAGCGACGCGTGATGACCGATCTGATCCGCCTCGCGAAGGATCTCGACATTCCGCTCGTTGCCACCAACGACTCGCATTACACCCACCAGCACGAGGCCGACGCCCACGAGGCCCTCCTGTGCGTGCAGTCCGGGTCCACGCTCGACGATCCCAATCGGTTCAAGTTCGATGGCGACGGCTACTACATCAAGACCGCTGCGGAGATGCGCCAGCTCTTCCGCGACCACCCCGAGGCCTGCGACAACACGTTGCTCATCGCGGAGCGGTGCGAGGTGGAGTTCAACACCTCGGCGAACTACATGCCGCGTTTCCCGGTGCCGCAGGGCGAGACCGAGGACAGCTGGCTGATCAAAGAGGTCGAGGCGGGCCTGCACTACCGCTACCCGGGGGGCATCCCCGACAAGGTCCGCACGCAGGCCGAGTACGAGACCGGCATCATCCTTCAGATGGGCTTTCCGGGGTACTTCCTCGTCGTCGCCGACTTCATCAACTGGGCGAAGGACAACGGCATCCGTGTGGGTCCCGGGCGCGGATCGGGAGCCGGCTCGATGGTGGCGTACGCCATGCGCATCACTGACCTCGACCCGCTCGAGCACGGTCTCATCTTCGAGCGCTTCCTCAATCCCGACCGCGTGTCCATGCCCGACTTCGACGTCGATTTCGATGACCGTCGCCGCGGCGAGGTGATCGACTACGTCACCGACAAGTACGGTTCCGAGCGGGTCGCGCAGATTGTGACCTACGGCACGATCAAGTCGAAGCAGGCGCTCAAGGATGCCGGTCGCGTGCTCGGCTTCCCGTTCAGCATGGGGGAGCGTCTGACCAAGGCGATGCCGCCCGCCGTGATGGGCAAGGACATGCCGCTGTCGGGCATGTTCGACACCGCTCATCCGCGCTTCAAGGAAGCGAGCGAGTTCCGCTCGCTCATCGAGACCGACCCCGACGCCAAGACCGTTTTCGACCGCGCGCTGGGCCTGGAAGGCCTGAAGAGGCAGTGGGGCGTGCATGCTGCCGGCGTGATCATGTCCAGCGAGCCGCTGTTGGACATCATCCCGATCATGCGCCGCGAGCAGGACGGCCAGATCGTCACCCAGTTCGACTATCCGTCGTGCGAGGCGCTCGGCCTCATCAAGATGGACTTCCTCGGGCTTCGCAACCTCACGATCATCTCGGACGCGCTCGACAACATCCGGATGAACCGTGGGGAGGAACTCGACCTGGAGCACCTGACGCTCGACGATCGCGCGGCGTACGACCTGCTCACGCGAGGAGACACCCTCGGTGTCTTCCAGCTCGACGGTGGTCCCATGCGTGCCCTGCTGCGGTTGATGAAACCGGACAACTTCGAGGACATCTCCGCCGTCATCGCCCTCTACCGTCCCGGCCCGATGGGCGCGAACTCGCACACCAACTACGCGCTGCGCAAGAACGGTCAGCAGCCGATCACTCCCATCCATCCCGAGCTCGAAGAGCCGCTGCGCGACATCCTCGACACCACCTACGGCCTGATCATCTATCAGGAGCAGGTCATGGCGATCGCGCAGAAAGTCGCCGGGTTCTCCCTCGGACAGGCCGACATCCTGCGTCGCGCGATGGG
>NZ_BADB01000232.1:0-1638 GCF_000333415.1 Microbacterium sp. B24
CCGCCGGGAACGTACACGGGACGGAATCGACCGTGGGGCGCCTACTCGTCGAGCCACCCCCAGCCATTGGCGCTCATCAACCGCGTGAGCTTCTTGTAGGCCAGCAGTGGCGCGATCGCGGGATGGTCGTACTCGGCGAGCTCCCATCGATTCGTGGAGTCCGCGGCGATGCCGACGCGATGAAGGCTGCGCAGCAGCTTGGGCTGGGAGTCGAGATTCGCCGTCGGATCCTGGAGCGCCTCGCGGACTCGCGCCGCAGCCTCGCGCACGCGTTCGGGCTGTTCTCCCGGGGGCGGACGTGTGCCGAGCGTCTCCTCCAGGATGTGCTCGTGGGTCCCCCGATCCCAGGGCAGTCCGGCGCTGTGCATCTCGACGGCCAGGAGCGCTCCGGCTGACTCCGCCGCCACGAGCAGGCGCAACCGCGCGGCCTCGGATGAGCTGCGAACAGCCTGCTGCTGCCGGCGGAACTCCGCGAGCACCTCGTCCGGATCATCCGGGACGCCGGCGGGGACAGTGCCCTCGACGTCGAAAAGGGTGGGCACCGTCACGGGGGGCACCTCCTCCGTGGCGGCAACATCCCACTGCGTCGCTGTCCGAAGGGCATCCGGGTCGGTGACGAGCGCACTGCGGCGGAGGATCGCGTGGGTCAGGCGAAGATCGTGACACCGCGCGACCACCGATCGCGCGTCCAGGATGCCGGGATACCAACGATTCGTGTCCGACCACACCCATCGTGTGCCGGCCTCGTCCGCGTCCCACCAGTTCTCCCGTGAGCGGCGCTGCACGTCCGTGACGTCGAGGTCGGCGTCGAGCGTCGTGATGACGACGGTGTCGCCTTCGCTCGCCACGAGTCGCCAGCGCGGCGCGATCGCCGCCGCGCTGCTGGTCGTCACAGCCCCGATTCGTCGGTGCGTACCAGAATCGCCCCGCACTCCGGGCAGGTCACGACGTCATCGTCGGCGGCCTGTCGAATCGTCTGCAGATCGGTTCCGGAGAGCACCATGCGGCACGCCTCGCACGTCTTACGGTGCAACAGACCGGCTCCGACGCCGCGGGCAGCGAGACGCTCGTACATCGCCAGCAGATCGGCGGGCACGCGCGCGGCGACCGCGGCGCGGTCGCGGGTCGCCGCCTCCCCCCGGGCGGCGGCCGCCGCCACCGCGTCCTTCGCCGCCGCGCTGAGACGAGCGCCCTCCTCGTTCACCGCGGCGATCGTCTCTTCCTTTGCGGAAACGGCGGTCTGGGCGGCATCGAGCTGCTCCATCAGTTCGAGCTCGGCGTCTTCGAGGTCGCTCTTGCGCTTGGCGAGCGAGGCCAGTTCGTGCTCGAGGCCCTGAGCTTCCTTGGCGTTCGCCGACGACGCGAGTCGTTCGGCATCTCGGGCGGCCCGCGCCTCGACCACGGCGACGTCCGACTCCACCCGCGCCAGTTCGGCGGTGATGTCGTCGCGGCGCCCCAACAGCGTCGTCAGTTCCGCGGACAGGCCCTGCCGGCGAGCGAGCAGCTCTTGGACGCGACCGGCCTGCTCGGGGGTGCGGCGGGCGTGCTCGGCGGCCCGGATCACGCCGTCGAGGTTGGCGAGTTCGAGCAGGAGCTGCTGGTCTGCGGGTCGGGACTTCACGGTCCCAACCTACCGCG
>NZ_BADB01000231.1:0-1502 GCF_000333415.1 Microbacterium sp. B24
ATTCGAGCTCGGTCCCGGGGATCCTCTAGAGTCCAGCACGAAGAAGGCGGCGAACACGATGAACAGCAGCGGCGCGCCGCCGATGGCGAGCAGCGGTGGCACGCTCAACGGCGCGACGATGGACGCGATGCGCCCGACACCCGCGGCCCAACCCGCCCCGGTCGCACGCAGCGACGTGGGGTAGTTCTCCGGCGTGACGGCGTACAGTGCGCCCCAGGCACCGAGGTTGAAGAACGACAGCGCCATCCCGGCCGCGATGATCACGCCTTCCGTCGATGCGGTGCCGAAGAACAGCGCGGCGACCGCGGATCCCGCCAGAAAGACGGACAACGTCACGCGCCGCCCCCATACCTCGATGAGCCAGGCCGCCACGGCGTAGCCCGGCAACTGTGCGAGCGTGATGATCAGGGTGAAGCCGAACGATTTCACCAGCCCATACCCCTGCGCGAAGAGGATCGTCGGCATCCAGATGAACGCGCCGTAATACGAAAAGTTGACGCAGAACCAGACGATCCACAGCGCTCCCGTGCGCACGCGGAACTCGCCCGACCACAGTGCGCGCAGGCCGCGGTCCGCCAGCTGTGCGCCGGCCGCGGTGCCCACCGGGGCATGGCGACGAGGCGTTCCCTGCAGTGCCGGCGACGACTCGAACGTGCGGGTGACCGCGTCGGCCTCGCGGTGGCGTCCGCGTCGCGCGAGCCATCGCGGCGACTCCGGCAGCGACCAGCGGACGATGAGCGCGTAGATCGCGGGGATCGCCCCCAGCGCGAAGGCCCAGCGCCATCCGTCGGCGGATGCCGGGATCACGAAGAAGCCGATCAGCGCCGCCGCCGTCCATCCCAGGGCCCAGAACGCCTCGAGGATGACGATGAGCCGGCCCCTCATGCGCGCCGGCGCGACCTCGCTGACGTACGTGCTCGCCACCGGCAGCTCGGCTCCCAGACCGAGCCCGACGATGACGCGGAGGGCGATGAGAGCCGCGAGTCCCCCGGCCAGAGCGCTTGCGCCGGTTGCCAGACCGTAGACGAGCAGCGTGACGGCGAATACCGAGCGGCGGCCGAAACGATCCGCCAGCAGACCGCCCAGGCTCGCGCCCACCGCCATGCCGACGAAACCGGCCGACGCGATCCACGACGCCTGCTCGCCGGTCAACGACCACTGTGCGATCAACGCGGTCAGCACGAAGGAGACGAGGCCGACGTCCATCGCGTCCAGCGCCCAGCCGAGACCCGAACCGGTCAAGACCCGCAGGTGCCGGCGGGTGAACGGGAGAGCGTCCAGCCGCTCCCCCACGTCGATACCTGTCGGCGTCGGCGCAGAGGGAGAGGCAGCGGCATCCGTCATGCCTGAATGCTACTCAGGATGCCGAGAGCATCTCCGACACGAGGGGGGCGACCTTCGTACCGTACAGCTCGATCGATCGCATGAGCTTCGCGTGCGAAAGGGTGCCGTTGGCGTACTTGAGGTCGGACTCTAGAGGATCCCCGGGACCGAGCTCGAAT
>NZ_BADB01000230.1:0-9092 GCF_000333415.1 Microbacterium sp. B24
GAAGCTCGCTGCCGAGCTGCGGGAACTCGGCGTCGAGGTGCTGGTCGTCGGCGCCGATCTGACCGATGCCGGTTCGGTGGCGGCGATGATGGAAGCCGTTAAGGAGACGTTCGGAACTCTCGATCTGCTCGTGCTCAACGCGTCGGGCGGAATGGAGAGCGGAATGGGCGCCGACTATGCGCTCGTCCTCAACCGCGACGCCCAGCTGGGAGTGCTCGAGGCCGCGCTGCCCCTGCTGCACGACGGCTCTCGGGTGGTCTTCGTCACGAGCCACCAGGCCCACTTCATCCGCACGACACCGACGATGCCCGAGTACGAGCCGGTCGCCTTGTCCAAGCGTGCCGGTGAAGACGCGCTGCGCGAGCGGATCCCCGCCCTCGCCGAACAGGGCATCGACTTCGTCGTCGTGTCGGGTGACATGATCGAGGGCACGATCACCGCCACGCTTCTCGAGCGCGCCAACCCGGGCGCCATCGCCGATCGCCGCGAGTCGGCCGGCAAGCTGTACAACGTGTCGGAGTTCGCCGCGGAGGTCGCCCTCGCGGCCGTCGAGCCGGTTCCGGCCGACAACACGCGTCTCGTCGGAGACGTGAGCTCGTTCGGCGGAGAGTGAGCATGCGCGCCGCAGATATCGCCTCCCTCGTCAGCGTCGGGCGCCCCAGCCTCGCCCCGGACGGATCCTTCACCGTCTTCGCCACTTCGCGTCCCGACCTCGATGCCGACCGCAACGTGGGTCAGATCTGGCGGATCGACCTGCCGGACGGCGCACCGCGGCGCCTCACGCGCGGAGTGTCGGACTCGTCGCCGCAGGTCTCGCCCGACGGGCAGCACGTCGCTTTCGTGCGCGCCGATGCCGACGGAATCCCGCAGATCTTCGTGATCCCGGCATCCGGTGGCGAGCCGGTGCAGACGACCGAGGCCCGCGGTGGTGTGAGCTCCTTCGCGTGGTCGCCCGACGCAGGACGCATCGCGTTCACGGCGCGGGTCCCCGAGCAGGGGCGCTACGGCACCGTCGAGGGCCGCTCGGCAGAGGCGGAATCGCCGCGCCGCATCACGGGTGTGCGCTGGCATGCCAACGGTCTCGGCTACCTCGCCGACCGTCCGTCGCATCTCTTCATCATCGATGCCCCCGACTCCGGTGCGGAGCCGTTCTATGCGCCCGCGCCGACGGCTGCGGGCGAGGCGGGCAAGGAACGGCGAGTCGGGGCACAGGCGACCGCGCTGACCTCGGGCGCCGCTTCGCATCACGGCGTCGTGTTCACGGCCGACGGCGCTCATCTGCTGACGGTCGTCGACGAGATCGAGGACGACCGTCGCGATCTGCGGACGCCGCTGGTCGCCGTGGCCGTCGACGGCTCGGGCGCGATCGAGGTGCTCTCTCGCGATGCGGGCTACTCCGTCGACGACGTGGGCGTTGCCGACGACGGCACGATCGCCGTCCTGGCGTCACGACCGGGGGAGTCCGGCATCGATTTCATCGCTCCGGACGTCGCGCTCTACGTCCTCGAGGGACCGCTGTCAGCGTCAGCGCCGCGCGCGCTCACCGACCCCGACGCCGTCGACTTTGGCGAGGTGGGCTCCCACATCACCCCGCTCGGAGGAGATTTCCTCGTCCAGAACCGCACGCGTGGCCGCGTCGAGCTCCTGCGCGTGACGCGTGCCGGGGATGTCTCGGTGCTGGTCGATGGCGACGTCGAGGTCGTCGGTCACGCGGCGGCGGGGGAGCGCATCGTCTTCTCCCACGCGACGCCGTTCAGCCTCGGCGAGGTGTCACTGCTCGGGTCCGGCCCGCTGACGACGTTCGGTGCGGCCGCCGCGGCCCGGGCCATCGTGCGGCCCGAGGAACGGGAGATCGTCGCCCGTGACGGCTATCCCGTGCACGGGTGGGTCGTCGTCCCTGCGGGGGAGGGCCCCTTCCCGGTGATCTTGCAGATCCACGGCGGGCCGTATGCGTCGTACGGCATACATCTGTTCGATGAGACGCAGGTTCTCGTCGATGCCGGCTACGCCGTCGTCTACTGCAATCCGCGGGGGAGCGCCGGATACGGTCGGGCGCACGGTCGGAGCATTCGCGGCGCCATGGGCACCGTCGACATGACGGACGTCCTCGACTTCCTCGACGGTGTCGTCGCCGGCGATGCTCGTCTGGACGGCGCGCGCGTCGGCATCCAGGGCGGGTCGTACGGCGGCTATCTCACCGCGTGGACCATCGCGCACGACCACCGGTTCGCCGGTGCCATCGTCGAGCGCGGCTTCCTCGACCCGGTGAGTTTCCAGGGCACCAGCGATATCGGATCGTTCTTCGGAGACGAATACGTCGGCACCGATCCGGAGGACGTGGCACGGCAAAGCCCGATGGCCGTCGTGCACGACGTGCGCACGCCGACTCTCGTCCTGCACTCCGAGCTGGACTTCCGCTGCCCCCTCGAGCAGGCGACGCGTTACTACGCAGCGCTGAAGCGACAGGGGACGGATGCCGAGATGCTCATCTTCCCGGGGGAGAACCACGAACTGACGCGCTCGGGACGCCCTCGTCATCGCGTGGAGAGATTCGACGCGGTCCTCGACTGGTGGTCGCGTCACCTCCCGGCCGACTGAGTCACGGCATCCGCCACGACGAAGCGCCCCGCTGCCTCACGGCGAGCGGGGCGCTTCGTGTCGTGTCACTTGCCGAACGAGAAGGCGCGTCCGATCTGGATGATGCCCATGACGACCGCGGAGATTCCGATGAGCCACCACAGCACGACGGCGCCCCACAGCGGCGAGAAGAGCAGCGTGACACCGGCGATGATCGAGATGATCGCGTAGAAGATCGTCCATCCCCGGGAGGGCGCCAGATCGAGCGTCGAGAGCGCCACGACGCCCTCGATGACCCACATGATGCCGACGAGGATGCCGAGGAAGACGGCCAGCGAGAGTGCGGCCAGGCCGAGGTTGGAGAACGCGACGATACCGGCGACGACGTAGAGCACGCCGAGGAGCACGTGACCGACGCGCGACCACCCGCCCTTTCCGGTTGCGAAGATTCCCATTCCCGCGTACACGAGTCCGGCGACGATGGCGTAGATCGCGATGATCGCGGTCACGACCATCGCGGTCTTTCCTGGCCAGACGAGAATGACGATGCCGAGGATGACGGACAGCGCACCGCCCAGACCGAGAGCGGTCCGGATGCCGTTGGTCGCCGTCTTCTCGAGGGTAGGTTCAGCAGTCATGGCGAAGCCCTTTCTGAAAATCTCCTGTGAGTGGAGATGCTCTCAGGTTAGCGCTGACAGCTCGGTCGTGCGATCCAAGACGCGCCGCACGCGTCATCGGGCCCAATCTGTCGCTCGGCGGTGCGGAATCCGCCCGTTCGCGCCGGATGAGCAGTGATACTGCTCGACCGGCGTCGCGCCCGTAGAGGCGACTGGCAGACGCTCGTGTCGCCCAGTACTGAGTGGGGCGCCGGATGAGCCCGAGAGAGGGAGCCTTTCCGTCGCTTGGTCAGCCTGCCTCGGGGATCGTTGAATGCTGGTGCTCATCGTCGTCTTCGTCCTCGAGGAGCATTCCGACCGAGGTCGCGCAGGCGTCGCCCCTCCACGCTTCGAGGCCTTCGCGGATGGCGAAGGCCGCGATGACCAGGCCGGCGATTGCGTCTGCCCACCACCATCCGAACAGGCTGTTGAGGACGAGTCCGATGAGCACTGCGGCGGACAGGTAGGTGCAGATGAGGGTCTGCTTCGAGTCGGCGACCGCGGTGGCCGATCCGAGCTCGCGGCCGGCCCGGCGTTCGGCGAGGGAGAGGAACGGCATGATGATGACGCTGAGCGCGGTGATGACGATGCCCAGGGTGGAGTGCTCGACGTTGACCTGACCCACGAGTGCGAGCACGGACGTCGCTGTGACATAGGCGGCGAGGGCGAAGAAGGCGACTGCGATGACTCGCAGGGTGCCCTTCTCCCAGCGTTCGGGGTCGCGTCGGGTGAACTGCCAGGCGACCGCGGCGGCGGAGAGGACCTCGATGGTGGAGTCGAGGCCGAACCCGATGAGCGCGGCGGAAGAGGCGACGCTGCCCGCGGTTATCGCGACTATCGCCTCGACCAGGTTGTAGCCGATGGTCGCGGTGACGATCCAGCGAATGCGTCGCTGGAGGATGTGCCGCCGGTCATCTGCCAGTCGGGGAGCCGCCGTTGTCACGCGCAGCTGCAGCTCTCTCCGGCGCAGCAGCCGGGCTCGACGTAGAGGACGACGCGCAGCAGCTCGTCGAGGGCGGGGGCGAGGTGCGGGTCGGCGAGCCGATACCAGGTGCGGCGCCCATCGGGCACTGCCTCCACGAGCCCGCAACCGCGAAGGCATGCGAGCTGGTTTGACATCACCTGGCGTGAGACGCCGAGAGCGTCGGCCAGATCAGAGGGGTAGGCGGGCGCCTCGCGGAGAGCGAGCAAAACACCCGTGCGCGTGCTGTCGGAGAGTGCGTGCCCGAGGCGTGCCAAGGCTGCGGTGTGGGTGGCCGTCGCGGTTGCCGTGAGGGTCGACATGCGGTCGACAATACAGCGTTTGCTGAATAAACGGAACCGTGTACTAACTACCGTTGGGTGAACTTGCTGCGGCTTGGCGGGGGAGGGGTGGTTGCCCCATCGCCTTCACGTTGGCGATGTATCGGGCGTAGGTGGCGCCGGAGCCGACAGTGTGTCGTTCGAGGGTAGGCGGCGCGTAGCCGAGCGCTTCCGCGGCGATAGTGACCGGGGCGAGCTTGGTGAGTTCGTTGAGCGCGCCGAGTCGCGCGGCGCGGACTTGAAGATGCTGTCGTAGTCGGTTGGCGAGATGGTCTGGGTTGACGGGTTGTCCCGGCTTCTGGCCGGGGAAGATCCAGGTGCTGTTCGGGTGTGCCGCGGTCTGCTGATGTCGTGGTGTCTGACGGAGCTGTCGCCAAAGGTCGTCGAACGGGCTCGGGATTGGCAGCGACATTCCGGCGAGCCTGATGGTGACGCTCGCCGGGGTAATGGTGACGTCCGACCAGGTAAGTCGAACGATGTCCTCGACGCGCTGGCCGAATACGAGGACGAGGACGCCCGCGGCGCGGTCCCGGAGATCCATCGCCTCGGCGTCAGAGAGGTCGGCGTTGGCCTGACGCTGCTCTGCGAGGCTTATCCTGGACGCTGTCCCGCGGCGGTGTCGGGCCATCTTGAGGTCGGTGTTGACGAGCCGGCTGCGGCGGGCCCAGTTGAGGAATCGGTGTGCGACGAGGCGCGTGGTGTTTCCGCCGGCGACCCAGTCGTCGAGGTCGCTCTGCGACAGATCCTGGAGGTCGACTTCCCGCTCGACGAGCCAGTTGAGGAACGCGACTCCGACGGTGATGCTCTGCTTGCTGCGCAGGAACATTCGGCGTGAGATGGGGGTCTTCTGATGCATCTTTCGCAGGTGATCCCCACCGGGACTTCCTCACTGGCGCGTTCAGATACTCAGTGATTGCATCTAGCGCGACTTGGGCAGTTCATTTGCCGATAATGCACATTATGTCAGAACGGCTGGAGAGGCGATTGCTACTAAGCGTGGACATCAAGAGCGACATTGCACCATCGTCATGTGCACGCGACGATCGAAGGAAGGGGGAAGAGATGAAGCGCTCCGCGATTATCGTCGAGCTCGCGCATGTCGGAGCACTGTCCGATCTTCGCGATCTTCACGCACAGGACGCGCGCCTGGGCGTTCCGCCTCACATCACGGTTCTCTTCCCCTTCGTCGACCTCGAAGCCGACGGCCTGACTCCTTCGCTTCGTTCCCGGCTGGCCAGGGCAATCAGCGGGGTGACCCCGTTCGAGTACAGGCTGACCGATACTCGGTGGTTTGGTGACACCGTCCTATGGCTCGCACCGGATGATCCTGAGCCTTTTCGGCGTCTGACTCGAGCCGTCCTCGCAGAGTTTCCGGGCTGCCGTCCTTATGATGGCGCGCACGACGGGCTCATGCCGCACGCGACGGTGGGCGATAGCGGATCTCTGGCCGCCCTGCGGCGTGCGGAGGAGCAGATATTGCCCGCGCTTCCGCTTTGCGGGATGGTTGCACACGCCGCACTCATTGTCGAGGCGGATCCGGGCACATGGCGCCGGGCAGAGAGATTCGCTCTCGGTCGCGCAGATAACCTGAACGGATGAGCGCATCCCCCGACGGCTGGCGCGCCGTCATCGCAGCCCTGCGTGACGACGATGTGCGGGCGGTTCTCGGTGAGACGGCGCCCGCCGCGCTGACACCACGACGGCGTGAGCGGGCTCATCAGCGGCTGATCGCACTGGGTCTCGTGGTCGACGACGGCGACGGCATCCGCTTCGACGACGCTCCATTGCGCGATCTTCTCTCTACGGCTCCGCGACCGCACGGACCCGAACGTTTCCTCGATCGCGACGGCCGGATCGATCGTTACCCTGCACAGGCCGCCGAGCGCGTCGCGCTGCTGCGGTTCGTATCCGAACGCGCCTTCTCCCCCGATACCGTCATGAACGAGCGTGATGTCAACGAGCGGCTCGATGCATACGCGCCGAACGGCGACGTCGCCGTGCTTCGGCGTTACCTGGTCGATCACGGGCTCCTTCGCCGCACGGCATCCGGGTCCGAATACGTGCGAACGCACGAGTAGCGTGGAGGGGTGACTACGGCCCGCCCCTCCCCTGCGTCAGCCGGACCGGACTACCGGGCATGGATCATCTGGGGAGTCGGTGTCGCGGCCTACATGCTCGCGGTGATCAATCGCAGCTCGCTCTCGGCCGTGGGAGTCGATACCGCCCAGCGCTTCGGAGCGGATGCCGCGACGCTGTCGATGTTCGCGGTCGTCCAGCTCGCGGTCTACGGCGGCATGCAGATTCCGATCGGCCTCCTGCTGGATCGCTACGGTGCCCGTCCGATCATGACCATCGGCATGCTCCTGATGGCAGCCGGACAGCTGACGCTCGCGTTCTCCCCCAGCGTCGGCGTCGCGATCTTCGCCCGCATGCTGCTCGGCGCCGGCGATGCGGCGATCTTCCCAGGAGTTCTGCGCCTTGTCGCCGTCTGGTTTCCTGCCCAGCGCGGACCATTGATGAGCCAGCTCACGGGTCTCGTCGGCCAAGCCGGGCAGCTCCTCGCGCTTGCGCCGCTCGCCGCGATGCTCCACGCGACCAGCTGGGAGATCGTCTTCGGCGGCATCGCCGGGCTCTGCGTGCTCTTCGGCATCCTGGTGTGGGCCGTCATCCGCAACCGTCCGCCGGCGATGAGAGCGGACGTCTCGGTCGATACGAACACCGGGGCGATCCGTGTTGTGCGCTCTTCGATGGACACCGGCGTCGGCATCCGCGCCGCGTGGGCACACCCGGGCACCCGCCTCGCCTTCTGGTCGCACTTCACCACGCCGTTCGCCGGGACGGCATTCGTGCTGCTGTGGGGAACGCCGTTCCTCACCGCAGGCGAGGGACTCACGCTCGCGCAGGCCGCGGGCGTCTTGTCGACCTACGTCGTGGTGGGCATGGCCCTCGGTCCGATCATGGGTGACATCTCACGGCGCATTCCCCATCTGCGTTCGCGCGCACTCGTGCTCCCGGCGGTGGGCACCCAGTTCGTCGCGTGGACGGTGGTGATCGCGTGGCCCGGGCCCGCCCCGCTGTGGCTGCTCTATGGACTTGCCGTGGCGCTGGCGATGGGCGGACCCGCCTCGATGATCGCTTTCGACCACGCGCGCACCCACAACCCCGCCCACCGCCTGAGCACCGCGACGGGAATCACGAATGTCGGCGGCTTCCTCGCCGCGCTCGTGGCGATCTTCGCGATCGGGATCGCCCTCGACCTACAGGGCGCCGGCACGCCGGAGACCTACCGACTCGATGCGTTCCGGTTGGCGTTCCTCGCACAGGTTCCGCTCTGGGCGCTCGGCTGGACATTCATCGTGATCGAGCGGCGCAGGACGCGGGTCCTGCTGGGGATGGACCCGCCGCGCCGACCGCGCGCCGAGTGATCGGCGTGCGCGGCCGGCGCGCGGGAATCAGACCGTTCCGTCGCCGGAAGTGCGCGACTCGGTCTGGGTGATCCGCTCGCCCACACCGGGCTCGACGGTCCGCGTGACCTGCTGCGTGGAGCGACGTCGCAGCATCAAGATCAGGCCGATGAGGAACACGAGCACGCCCGCGCCCATCAGGATGTACCCGATCATGTCGAGGTTCACGTAGGGGACGTCGACGTTGACGGCGAACACGAGGATTGCTCCGATGACGAACAGTGCGATTCCGGCTCCGATGCTCATGAGTGCGTCTCCTTGTTCGTGGATGGGACGTCCTCATGGTGGCGGAACCCACGACGCTCGCCTATGCCCTTGACAGAGGCGAGGGCGGACGGCTAGCTCGGGTCGACCTGCATCCACGTCCCGCCGAACTTCGGCTGTCGACCGTCGCCCGACGAGGTGCCGGTGAGACGCCGACGCACCCACGGACCGAGGTGTTCGCGCATGTACTCGCGTTGCGCGAGACGCGCGACGTCGGTGATCTCGGGCATCGACCACCAGCCTTCCGGCACCCGCTCTCCTAGCGACGCCAGAACGCGGGCGGCGACCCGATGGTGACCGCGGCTGTTCATGTGCAGGCGGTCCTGAGACCAGAACGACGGGTTCGACAACTCGGCATCCGGCCAGTTCAGCGCGCGGACGACGTCGGGACGTTCGGCAATGCGCTGCACCACGGCATCCGACATGAGATCGCCGCGTCGTTGGATGAGGCGGCTCATCGGCAACTGCGCCGACGGATTCGCGCCCGACAGCAGAATCAGCGTCACGCCCTCCTCGTCGCACCGCCGAAGTACCTGGCTGAACGCGTCGGCGATGTGGCCGATCGAGGTGCGCGGCCGCAGCATGTCGTTGCCGCCCCCGTTGAAGGACAGATGGGTGGGCTTCAGTGCGAGAGCCGGTTCGAGCTGCTGCGCGACGATCGGCCAGATGAGCTTGCCGCGGATCGCAAGGTTCGCGTACTGGATGGATTCGCCCCGGGAGTCTGCCCACCCCTGCGCGGTCAGATCGGCCCACCCGCGCACGCTGCCGTCGGGGCGCTCGTCGCCGACGCCCTCCGTGAACGAGTCCCCGATCGCAACGAACCGCACCT
>NZ_BADB01000229.1:0-14050 GCF_000333415.1 Microbacterium sp. B24
CAGCTGCCGTCGTCGATCACCGGGCAGACCGCGGCCCAGGTGACTTGCACCGTCGCCCAGCGCTGATCGTGCCATCGACCGGATGCGGCGGCATCCGGTTCGGCAGTGCGGTGCGAACCCGTTATGATTGCGGGGTGCGTTCGCGCGGCCCCGGCCGAAGAACGCCTGGAGACGTCGCATAGTCAGGCCTAGTGCACCACCCTGCTAAGGTGGAGTCCCCTTACGGGGACCGAGGGTTCAAATCCCTCCGTCTCCGCCACCTTCCCTTTCGCTGCGGCGGTACGCTCCCCGTCAGTTGATGATCTCGCCGCGCTCCTCGGGCGGTCGGGACGTGATGCGCTCGCGCCACAGCCGCCGCTCCTCCGGCGTCAGCCGCGGCCAGTCCGCGACCTCCTCGACCACACGCAACGCCTGCGCGCTGCGGTAGGAGCGGGTCGGGTTTCCGGGGAACTTCTTGTCGGTGACGTTCGGATCGTCCTCGAAGGCACCTGTCGGCTCGACGAGGTACACGCGAGGAGCGCGGCCGTCGGCGGCGAGGTCGGCGGCGAGCTCGGCCGCGAGGCCGGCGCCGGGCAGCAGCGCGGTGAAGTAGATGTGGTTCATCACGACCTCGGGTCGATAGTTCGATCGAAACCCCGGGCTCAGGAGGTCGCCCGGGTGCAGGTCGGCGACCGTGCCGTGGAAGAAGGGACCTGTCTCGTCGGCTGCGCTCATGCTGTCAGCGTAAGTCGCGGGCGGCGCGCGCGGAACGGGATGCAGACGGCGGGCGCGCTACCAGACGCGACGCCCGCTGTCATCCCCGCTGACGATACCCCCGGGCGCCTGCACGGTGACGAGCATGACTATCGCCAGGATCTTGCGACCGTTGATCGACGACGCTCCCGGACTGCTCCTTCGCGGCTACGGATTCGCCCCGCACATCTGGGCGCGGGTAGCCCCGCTGGCGCGCTCGGCTCCCCTGCGTCTTCTCGGCCACGAGGCGGTGCTCGTGCGCGGTGAGGAGGGCGTGGCGCTCTTCTACGACGAGGCGCGCATCGCCCGACACGGAGCGATGCCGGCACTGGTTCAGGAGACCTTGTTCGGCCACGGCTCCGTGCACAGCCTCGACGGCGCCGCGCATCGCCATCGCAAGGCGACGTTCGTCGACGTCGCCTACGAGGATGCCGAGGTGCAGCGACTGCTGCCACTGTTGGAGCGGGAGTGGCAGGGCGAGCTCGACGCCTGGCGCTCCGGCGGTCGGCGGACGGCCTACGACGCCGCCGTCGCCGCGCTCGGCCGTGCGGTGATGGCATGGTCGGGTCTCGGTGGCACGTCCGCGGCCCGAACACGGTGGTCGCACCGGCTCGCGCAGATCGTCGACGGGTTCGGCGCGCCGTACTCCCCGGCCTACGCGAGGGCGGTGTGGCACAGGTGGCGTTCCGACCGGCTCGCAGAGCGGCTCATCATGGCCGTTCGGGAGGGGCGGTCCCATCCCGCGGCCGGCACGGCGCTCCACGCCTGGGCGTGGCATCGTGACGGCCAGGGCGCCCTGCTGAGGCCCCGGACGGCAGGCGTCGAACTGCAGAACGTGCTCCGACCGATGATCGCGGTGTCGCGCTTCGTCGCGTTTGCGGCCAAGGAACTGCACGACCGTCCCGAGTGGCGTGAGCGCATCGCTGCGGAGTGCGCTGCGCGCGGCAGCATCATCGGCGGAAGGTACGCGACCGCGTTCGCGCAGGAGGTGCGCCGCACGGCACCGTTCGTTCCGGTGCTGCCGGGACGGGCGAGATCGCGGGTCGAACTCGACGGCACGAGCATCGAGGCCGGCGGTCGCGTCGTGCTCGACATTCTCGGAACCGACACGGATGCCGCGTCATGGGCCGACGCGGACCTCTTCGACCCTTCGCGCTTCGTGGATCTGGACGATTACGAGGCGATTGCCGCGTTCGTGCCGCATGGCGGCGGCGACGTGCGCGCGGGGCACCGTTGCCCCGGTGAGAAACTCGCGATCGTCGGTCTCGCCGCGGCGGTCGCGGTGCTCAGTGACCCCTCTGTGACGATCTGCGGATCTGGCCTGCGTGTCAACCGCCGACGGCTGCCGACGAAGCCCGCCTCCGGCGCTCGCGTGCGCGCTGCGGGTGCGTCGTGCCCGTTGCATCGACGGTGACGGCCGACGGGGAGGGCCCCAGAGGGCACCTCCCCGTCGGACCCGAGCGATCAGTCGTTGCGGTTGCCGCCGCTGTTCTCGCCGCCCTTACGGGCCTGCTCCTCCGTGTCGCTCCGGTTTCCGAACTGGCCGGGGTTCGTGTCGGACATGTCGTCTCCTTTCGATCAGTGCCCGTTGTCGGACCGGTCCACCTCACCGCCGAGCGGCAGAAGCAGGCACCCCGTTGACGTCGGTGCCGTCGTGCGCGATCATCCGCGCGCGAGGCGGACTCTTCACTTCTCGCCGGTCGCCATGTGCGCCGCGCCCACCGGCTTCGACTGGCTCGAGCCGCGTTGGCGCAGGTAGACGCTGAACACCACCATGGCACCGACCGCCAGAAACTCGGATTGCCAGTTCTGCAAGGTGCGACTCCAGAATTCCGGTGAGCACACGTAGTCGAGCCACGTGAGCGGCGGCAGACCGTGCTCCCGGTTCTCGTCATTGGCGACGACCTGCCCGGCGAGCGACTGGGCGAACCACGATCCGAGGAAAACGGCACCCATCACCAAGAGGAGCGAGTTGGACAGCAGCCAGAGCCGCACGCCGCGGGAGCGCGCCCACCGCGGACTTTCACTGTCGGCGAAAGGGGCGATCCGCTGCGTGGCCGCATCGCCGAGGCCGGCCTCAGCAGGTGCTTTCGACTCCGGCGAGCCCTTCTGCACGAGCCAGACGGTGGCGAGGATGTAGAGGAAGAACTGAAGGAACTCGGACTGCCAGTTCTCCGCGACATCGACGGCGAACGTTGATGAAGAGATGTAGGCGATGTATCCGATAGCGGGGCGGCCGTGGGCCGCGAGCTCCTCCGCCTGGTCGGCCCATCCCGCGATCGACTGGGCGATCAGCGCGGCGAGGAACAAGGCTAGGAACACGAGGCTGAGCCCATTGCTTCTGAAGAGTCGGCGCATTGTTCAGCGTCCCATCAGAGGAATTGCGCTCATGACCACCAGGCCTGTGGCGATCAGCCCGATCCAGATCCAGAACACGGCACGCACCCCCGGTTCTTTGCGTTCGCTCATCAGCGGACCCCGCGAACGCGTCGGTGCCATCGCAGCGGCGGAAGCTCGTCGAGTCGATGCACAACCACCGTGTGCGCGCCCCGACGGATGCGGCGGCCGATGTCGCGAGGACCCGAGAAGGGTCTCGACGAGATGCCCACGTGGAGACACCGCACCCACCGCACCCGCGCGCACAGTCCGAGGTGGAAGGAGAGGTCCAGATCGTCGTGGACCTCGGCATCCTCACGGTGCACCGCGTCCGATACCGCCCGCCAGGCGGTGGCGCGCATCGCCATGTTGGACCCGAAGAGCGGAACGTGGCCGAGCACGGGCGCGAGCGTGAGCACGTAGGCACCGAGGTAGAGGCGTGCGAGAACGGACCGCAGCATCCGCGGCCCGTCGATGAACGCGGCACCGCCCGTGATCGCGGCGACACCGGGTTCAGCATCGAAGGCGAGGACGAGACGCTCCACCCAGTCGGGTGCCGGAACCGAGTCGGCGTCCAACCGGCCGATGACCTCGCCTTCACACGCGTCGTAGCCCGCTGCGCTGGCAGCCGGGATGCCCGGACGATCTTCTCGGATGACCCGCACGCCGGCGATCGCGGCGACCGCCGCAGACGCGTCGCGCGAGGCGTTGTCGACGACGATGACCTCGTGGGGAATGACACTCTGCTTCGCCAACGCGGCGAGGCAGCGTGTGAGCATCGCGGCGTCGTCCTTTACGGGGATGACGATGCTGACTCTGGACATGGACCCTCCTTCGGGGTGGACGACGGCACGTTAGAAAACCGTGCCGGTGCCGGCCGAGAGGGTTGACGGGGACCGCGGCTGACGGTAGCCGGCACGCTTGTCAAGTCCCTTCGTCGGCGTCTGGACGCGCTCGTAGCGTCTCGGTATGACAAGGACTCGACCATCACGACCGGCCTTTGCGACGGTGGTCTTCGCTCTGATGCTCGTCCTCTCCGGCTGTGGCATCCGCATCCCCGCCGATCCCGACGGCACCCTCGAGCGCATCAGCGGTGGCGATCTGCGGGTGGGAGCCTCGCCGGCGGCCGGTCTCGTGTCCGTCGACGGCAATGAGATCTCCGGATCGATCGCCGTTGCCGTGAACGGGTTCGCGGCCAGCCGCGATGCCCATGTCGTGTGGACGGTCGGCAGCGAGGAAGAACTCGTCGACGGTCTGGAGAACGGTCGCCTCGATCTTGCGATCGGCGGCATGACCGAGCAGACCCCATGGTCGGAGCGCGTCTCCGTGACGCGCTCGTATCCCGCGCTGTCGCCCGAGGGCCGCGAGGTCGTCATCCTTCTGCCGATGGGAGAGAATGCCCTTCAGAGCGCTCTCGAGGGATACCTCGACGACAAGGTCGGCACGTGATGACCGCGCTCGCCGTCACACGGATGGGGCGCACCGACCTGCCGCCCGAACAGCAGGCGGCCTTGCGCAGCGCGGTGCGCTGGGAGTGGTTCACGATCGCCTACACGTCGGTGACGATCGTGCTGATCGCCCTCGTCGTGGGCGAGTCGCAAGCCATGAAGACGGCGTGGATCGAAGACATGCTCTCGCTCATCCCGCAGGTCGCCTTCCTCCTCTCCCTCCTGTTCATCCGTCGACCGCCGACGAGGCGATTCCCCTTCGGTTTTCATCGGGTCATGGGCGTCGGTCATCTCGTCGCCGGGGTCGCGCTGCTCGGAATCGGCGGCAACCTCGCGGTGGAATCCGTGATCGGATTGCTCGCGGGGGAGCATCCCGCGATCGGCACGGTCCGGCTGTTCGGGCACACCGTGTGGCTGGGGTGGTTCATGGTCGCGGTGATGATCCTCGTCGTCCCAGGGCCGTTCTTCTACGGGCGCGCGAAGGCCAAGCTCGCACCGCAGCTGCACAACAAGGTGCTCTACGCGGATGCCGACATGTCGAAGGCCGATTGGACCACGACGGTCGCCTCCGTCGTCGGTGTGCTCGGCATCGGGGTCGGGCTGTGGTGGCTCGACGGTGTGGCGGCCCTGTTCATCTCGCTCGGCATCGTGTGGGACGGCGTCACCAACACCCGCTCGGCGGTGCTGGACCTCATGGACCAGCGGGCGCTCACCCACGACGACGCTCACCCGCATCCGCTCATCGGGCGGATCGTTCGCGCCGTGGAGGGCGAGCGCTGGGTGCGCGAGGCGTCGGTGCGGATGCGCGATATGGGACAGGTCTTCCACGTGGAGGTCTTCGTCGTTCCCGCGCGTCCGCGTGTGCGTGTCGACGACATCGAGCACACCCGCGAACGCCTCACGGCGTTGGATTGGAAGGTGCAGGACGTGCTCATCGTGCCGCTGACGGCTCTTCCTTCGGAGTCGATGCGGTGATTGTCAAGCCCCCTTGCGGCCGGGGCGCGCGGCGACGAGCGTGGAAGATCACCGACGCATGCTGTCCTCTCTCACCGAGTAGTCGTGCCCCAGCCACGGACCGCGGGGAGGCGGTGGCGTCACGAGGGAGTCCGTTATGGGCAAGTTCACCTACCAAACCGGCCCTCGGGTCGACATCGAAGACCGTGCGCTCGCGCATCTGCAGCTCGTGATCTCGAACAAGCTGCGCCGGAACGAGTCGTTCGTCTTCACGTGGCGTGACGATGCGAGCATCGGCGACGGCCGCACGTCCGTGTGGCTCAACCCGGCCGTCCCGCTGTCCTTCAAGTACTACGGCAGTCGCACCCCGTCGCTCAATCGGACGTGGGTCGAAGCGCTGGCACACACGGCGAACGCACCGACGGGGCTGTACCTGGTTCCCGAGCCGGCGGAACTGATGGTCGCCGACGAGGACGATTCGATGGCCTGAACGCAACCGGCGCCGTGCGCAGGGCAGATGCGGGGGCCGTCGCCCGGGCGGCCCCCGCGTCTCCCCCCCCGGCTACGGCAGAAGGTCGCGCACCACGCCCTCCGCCTTGTCGATGATGTTCGGCTTCGCATCCGTGCCGAAGAACCGCGGGTCGGGCTGCGTGGGCGGCGGCATCGGCGCGGACGTGTCGGGAGCATCGAGGTAGCGGAACTCGCCGCGTCCGTCCGGCGTCGGCCCCGAGGCCCACGCGCCGTCGGCCGCCGAACCGCCATCAGAGAAGTTGATGTAGTCGTAGGCGTGCTCTCGCGCTTCGTTCGAGAGGGGGAAGTTCGACGGCACCGGCAGGTCCTCCACTCCTTCTTCCCGCAGCTCTTGGGCCGCACGGATCCACTGGTTCTGGTGCATCGTGTCGCGCGCGAGCAAGAACGACAGCATGTCCCGCACGCCGTGGTCATCGGTCATTTCGTAGATGCGCGCGACCTGCAGCCGCCCCTGCATCTCGGCATTCGCGTTGGCGGTGACGTCGGCGAGGAGGTTGCCGCTGGCCGTCACGTATGAGCCCTGCCAGGGGTTGCCGTTGCTGTCGACGGGGCGCACGCCGGCACCCGCGACGATCGCCGCCTGCACGTCCATGCCCCCGATGACGGCTCCCAGCACCGGATCGGATGCCGCGGCCGCCTCGCACTGCTCGACGGGTGCCTTCTCGAGCAGCTGCGCGATCATGATCGCCAGCATCTCGACGTGGCCGAACTCCTCTGCGCCGATGCCGTAGAGCAGATCACGGTACTTGCCCGGAAGGTGGCAGTTCCAAGCCTGGAATCCGTATTGCATCGCGACGGTGATCTCGCCGTACTGCCCGCCGAGCACCTCCTGCATGCGTCGGGCGAAGATCGCGTCGGGCTTTTCCGGTGTCGCCGCGAACTGCAGCTCCTGTCGGTGGAAGAACATCCTGACTCCTCTCTGCGAACGCGGATCGCTGAGCGGCGCTGGTGCGCCCTCACCGCGTCCGACACGGTAGGCGTGCGACGCCGGGATCCCCAGGGGGGTTGACCGTTGGGCCGGCCCGTGGCCCGCGCGCGTGGCGTACCCGCGTATGCCGAGCCCGTCAAGCCCCTGAGCGGACCGCATCCGCAGGGGCACCGTGGGGCACAGCGTGACACCCCAGACAATGACGGAGAAGCCATGAACCGCGAGAACCACCAGCTGAGCCTCGAGCCGATCGACGACGGGGCGTGGCGCCTGTGCGACCGCAATGTCGATTCCGCCGATGCGGACAGCCTCGTCGCGTACATCGAACGGCGCGGCGGTCGCTACGAGATCACCTGGATCCACGACGATCTCAGCAATGCGACATATGACTCGCTCGGAGAACTGCTCGCCGAGGCGGCCACCGCCCTCGCCGCGCGGGTGACGGCGGGCATCGAAGGGGTCGACGCATGAGGGCGCTCACGTGGCAGGGTCGTCGGCGGCTCAGCGTCGAAGACGTACCCGACCCGCGGATCGAGGACCCCACCGACGCGATCATCCGAGTCACCTCGACGGCGATCTGCGGTTCCGACCTGCACCTGTACGAGCTGTTCGGGCCGTACCTGGACCGCGGCGACATTCTCGGTCACGAGACGATGGGGGTCGTCGTCGAGGTCGGGGCGGGTGTGCATCGGCTTCGGCCGGGCATGCGTGTGGTCGTGCCGTTCACGATCGCGTGCGGCACGTGCTTCATGTGCGTGCGCGGACTGCAGTCGCAGTGCGAGCGCACGCAGGTGCGCGAGTACGGCTCCGGTGCGGCGCTCTACGGCTACACCAAGATGTACGGACAGGTGCCCGGTGGGCAGGCGGAACTGCTGCGGATGCCGTTGGCGGACGAGAACGCGATCGTGGTCGAGGGGGACCTGCCCGACGAGCGCTATCTGTTCCTCAGCGACATCCTGCCTACGGCCTGGCAGGGCGTGGAATATGCCCACGTTCCCGACGGTGGCAGCCTCGTCGTCGTCGGTCTCGGGCCGGTCGGCCAGTTCGCTGCCCGGATAGGGCGCCACCTCGGCTACGACGTCATCGCCGTCGAGCCCGTGCTCGAGCGCCGCGCCATGGCCGAGCGCCACGGCATCCGTGCGATCGATCCGGACGGCGCGGTCGACGTCGTGCTCGCAGCGACGGCGGGGCGCGGCGCGGATGGTGTCGTGGATGCCGTGGGCATGGAGGCACACGGCAATCCGCTGGTCAGCGCGGCGCACCACGTCATCGGCGCGCTGCCGTCAGGACTCGCCCAGCCGCTCATGGAGGCCGCGGGACTCGACCGGACTGCGGCACTCACGAGCGCGATTCAGATGGTTCGCCGCGGCGGCACGGTATCCATCAGCGGGGTCTACGCCGGGGAGGCGGACCCGATGCCCATGAAGACCCTGTTCGACAAGCAGGTGACGTTGCGGATGGGCCAGTGCAACGTGCGACGGTGGACCGAGACGCTGCTGCCGCTCGTCGAGGATGCGGCCGACCCGCTGGGCACCGAAGACCTGGTCACCCATCGTCCGAGCCTCAGCGAGGCGGCCGCATACTACGAACTCTTCCAGCGGAAAGAGGACGGCTGCATCAAGGTCGTCCTCCGGCCGTGACCGGACTCAGCCCGACGGGTTGTCGACGGGCCGGTCCTCGTCGTCCGTCGTGTCTGGCAGGTCGATGGAGTCCGGCTCCTCAGGGGCGCCGCCCGAGGCGGTGTCGGCCTCCATGTCCTCGTCCGGTACGCCCTGTGTGTTGTGCGGGGGTTGGTTGTCACTCATGTGCGTGCTCCTTTCCGTTGCCGTGCGCTCACCGTCGCAGCATCGGGAAGGGTTGCCACGGGGGTCGACACCGGCTCGATCGGGGCGTACCCTCCGGCTGCGCGGGCCGATGGCAGGGGGCGGCCGGTTTGTCAACCCCCGCCCGGTGAGCGGCGCGCGTGTGCGAGCGTGTGCCGGTTGGGCGCGACTGCGCTCGTCGGCCGCCGACGCGGCGCCGTAGGAGAGGATCGTATGGGAGAGTTCATCTATGACTCGACGATCAAGGTCGACTTCGACGATCGGCTGTTGGCGCATCTGCAGGTCGTGATCGGGGCCAAGCTGCGTCGCGGCGAGGCTTTTCACTTCACGTGGCGCGATGACTCGAGCATCGGTGACGGGCGCACGATGGTGTGGATGCACCCGCGCGTCTCCCTTGTCTACAAGTTCTACGGCAGCCGGCGCCCCGCCATCAATCGCGCGTGGGTCGAGGCGCTCATCTACACGGCCAATTCGCCGACCGGCCTCTATCCGGTCTCCGAACCCCCCGAGGACTCCACCCTCGTCGAAGCCCTGCGAGGCGACCATGAAGCGGATTGACGTTCATTACGGAGGCAACCTGTACAGCGTCGGAGGCCGCGCCCTCGCCGAGGTGCAGCATGAGGTGGAGCGTGCCGCGGCTTCCGGGGGGTGGCTCCTCGTGAACGATGGCGAAGGCGCCCGCCGCGACGCCTACCTGTGGGTTGCGGCGGGCGTGCCCATCGCTCTGGTGCCGATCCCCGACGACGCGCCCTGAGCCATCGCGCCGCTTACAGATCGCCCAGGTCGTCGGATGCCGAAGACCACGGGGCCGCCTCTTCGCCGCCGCTCTCCGGGCGCCATGTGCGATCGATGCGGTCGCGCAGCTCGGCGACCGCGTCGCTGTTATCCGGTGCACCGACCTCCGAATAGGTCGACTCCACGAGCAGTGCCGTGTGTGCGTGGAGCAGGAACGTCGCCTGCACGGCGTCGCCGTCGGTGCTGAAGCAACGCAGGGTCACCGAATCGGCCGCGCCGGTGTGCGCCAGCACGCGGGCGTACTCCATCAGCGCCTCCGCGGCGTCCGTCCCCATCAGGAGGGTCTTGTCGGCGTACGTGACTCGTTTCATGTCGTGCACGCTATTGGCGCCGGGCGCGCGGGCTAGGGGGGTTGACGTCACCTCATCAGCCCTTTAGCCCACTCGTGGCGATGCCCCTCACGATCTGCTTCTGTCCGACGAAGAAGACGATGATCATGGGCACGGTGGCCACGACGCTCGCCGTCACGATGATCTCCCAGTGCCACTCGCCGCCGAAGCCGTACGCGTCCACGAGGGACTTGAGACCGCGGGGGATCGTGAAGGTCGACGAGTCGCGTAGGTAGATGAGGCCCCGCATCAGGTCCGTCCAGACGGCCTGCACCTCGAAGACGAGTGTCACCGCGAGCGCGGGCCTACTCAACGGCAGTGTGATGCGACGGAAGACGGTCCACGGACCGGCTCCGTCCACGCGCGCCGCATCGAAGAGTTCACGGGGGAGGGTCAGCATGAACTGCCGGATGAGGAAGACGTAGAACGCGCTGGCGAAGAGGTTCTGACCCCAGAGCGGAACGAGTGTTCCGACCAGCCCGAGCGAGTTCCAGATGAGGAAGGTCGGGATCATCGTCACCGCGCCCGGCAGCATCATGCTCGCCAGGACGAGCCCGAACAACGCCGATCGTCCACGGAAGCGGTAATACGCGAAGCCCCACGCCACCATCGCCGAGGTCAGCGTCACGGCCGCGGCGGCGAGCACCGTGACCACGACGGTGTTCAGGAGCCACAGTCCGATGGGGGCCTCCGTCCAGACGCTCACGTAGTTCTGAAGCGTGAAGTGCTCGGGGATGAGGTGGTTGTCGAACACCTCACCACGCGGCTTGAACGAGGCACTGACGAGCCAGATGAACGGATAGGCGAACAGCACCGTGAGCGCGACGAGCAGCGCGACCCGCGCCGTCGAGCCAATGCGGCTCTCGTGCCGCCGCGTCACCGCGACGCCTCGCCCTCGGCGTAGACCAGTCGTCGCGAGATCAGCAGCTGGGCTGCGGTCACCACCAGGATGATCGCGAACAGCAACCATGCCATCGAAGAGGCGTAGCCCATGTGCAGGAACTGGAAAGCCTGCTGGAAGAGGTAGATCACGTAGAACAGCGCCGCGTCATTGCTGTAGGTCGTGTTCCCCGCACCGAAGAACGCCGTGTAGGCCTCGTCGAAGGTCTGCAGTCCCGCGATCGTGTTCACGATGACGACGAAGAACAGGGCGGGACTGATCAACGGAATCGTCACGCTCCAGGACTGTCGCCAGAATCCCGCACCGTCGAGGCGCGCCGATTCGTAGAGTTCCTCGGGGACGCCCTGCAGTGCCGCGAGAAGAATGATGACGGTCGCGCCGACCGTCCACAGGCTCATGATGACGAGGCCGGGCTTGACCCAGGCGGGGTCGGTCGTCCATGCCGGGCCGACGATGCCGACCAACCTCAGCGCCGAGTTGATGAGACCGTTCTGTCCGTTGAACAGCAGCAGGAAGAGGATGCCGACGGCCACAGGCGGTGTCATCTTCGGCAGGAAGAACATCGTGCGGAAAAAGCCCGCGCTGCGCCCCGCGCGCGAGAGCAGGAGGGCGAGCGCGAGCGCGACCACGATGGACAATGGCACCTGCACGAGGGTGTACACCGCGGTGTTGCCCAGAGCGAGCGCGACCTTGGGGTCGGCGAACAGTGCGCGATAGTTGTCGAGCCCGACGAAAGCGGGGTCGTTGATGACGTCGTAGTCGGTGAGCGACAGGTATGCGCTGTACAGCAGCGGCCACGCCGTGAAGACGGCGAAGCCGATGAGCCAGGGGGAGAGGAACAGCAGGGCGCTGCCGAGATTTCGTCGGGACGCGCGCCTGCGGCTCGCGCGCCGGGGGTCCTCGTCCCCCGCGGCGCGGGTCCGTTGCAGGTGCGGTCGGCTCACCTCGAGGCGTCCAGCTTCGCCCACGCCGCATCGAGCGCGGCCTGTGCCGTCCCCTGCGCGTCACGCAGGGCGTCGGCGGGGTTCTTCTGCCCGTTGAGCACCGCGTTCACCGCGTCCTTCATCGCCGTGGTGAACTCGGCATCCGCGGGGTTTGCCGGCAGCGAGAACGCGGCTGCGTTGGCCTCGTACATCTTGGCGACGGCCGTCCGCCACGGCTCGCCGCCGGGAGCCACCATCGCCTGGATGTCCTGGTCGGCGCGGAGGTTGCCGGTCAGGATGCCGGTGAAGGGCTTGCCCTCGGCGGCGCGTGCGTCCCGACGCGCGGTCGCCGCCGCCGTCCATGCGTCGGTCGACGTCATCACGCGCGCCCACCGGCACGCGGCCCCCGGATTGTCGCTGCCGGCGGGGATCGCCCACGCGGAGCCGGACGCGAAGGCGAGGGGGCGGCCGTCTCGGGCTCGTACTGTGTCGAAGGCGAGGGGCGCGCCCGCGGAGACGTCAGCAAGCACGTTGATGTACCACTGCTCCATCGGCATCGCACCGAGGGCGCCGGTGGCGAACTGATTGCCGGCCCCGAAGAAGTCGGCGGAGTCGCGTGCCGCCTTGACGGCGCTGAAGCCGCCCTGGTCGTCGTAGATCGACACCGCCCACTGCAGCGCTTCGACGACGGCGGGGTCGTCGAGTCTCGCCGTGCGCCCATCGGCCGACAGCAGGTCGGCACCGTTGGCTTTCGCCCACAGGGGGAGGAACTCCGGGAGTTTGCTGTCGAAGCCGATGACGGTGCGTCCGCCGGCGGAGCTGGCGAGGGCGCGGCTGGCGGCGCTCAGCTTCTGCCAGTCGGAGCCGTTGACGTCATCGAGGTTCAGGCCCGCTCCGGCCAACAGGTCGGCGTTGGCCATCGTCAGCTGCACACTGTTGAACTCCGGGATGCCGTAGACATGACCGTTGAGGGTCACCTGCGCCAGCGCCGACGGGACGAAGGCGGACGTGTCGATCCCCTCTCCCGAGATGCAGGCGTCGAGGGGGAGGATCGCGCCCCGTGCCGCGAGGGAACCGATCTGGCTGCGGTCGGCATAGACGAGGGACGGCGGTTTTCCTGACGCGATCGCCGAGAGGAACTGCTGTAGGTCGAGATCACCCTCGGTGAGCGTCACGGTGACGCCGCCGAGCGCCTTCTTGGCGAGATCCATCCGCGTGGTGGCGACCTCGTCGACGCCGGAGAAGCCCATGACGCTGAGGGAGCCGGACACGGTCGCCTCGCTGTCGTAGGTGGCGTCGGTCGAGGTCGCGCCCCCCGTTCCGACGGCGCAGGACGGGAGGATGCCGACGGTCGTGAGCGCCGCGATCGCGACCGTCCGTCGCCGGAGAGTGGTGTTGCCGCGCGTGCGACGGCGGGGAGCAGTGGTGGGGTTCATGGCGGTCCTCCCGACAAGTGAGCGGTGGGGCGAACGTAAGAAGCCCGGCCGCGTCACACCGAGGGGGTTGACCCTGTCGCCGGCGAGCGGTAGTGATGGACCACGTGTCTGACATCACCATTCGCCCGATCCGCTCCTCCGATGCCGGCGAGGTGCTGACGGTTCAGCGTGCGGCGTTCGTCACGGAGGCGCTCATCTACGGTGACCCCGACATGGCGCCGCTGACGCAGACCCTGGAGGAAGTCGAGTTCGAACTGCGCGAGAACCTCGGCTGCGTCGCACTCGCCGCGTCGCGCCTGGTCGGGGTCGTGCGCGCCGTCGCGGATGGTGAGGTGCTTCTGGTGGGTCGCATCGCGATCGCGCCCGACCAGCAGGGGGAGGGCATCGGCTCGCGTCTCCTCGAGGCGGTTGAGCAGCGGGGGATCGAGAGCGGATGCCGGCGGGCGGAGCTGTTCACCGGCTCGCTGAGCACGCAGAACATCGCGCTGTACGAGCGTCTCGGCTATCGCGAGAGTGAACGAATCGATCAGGGCGACGGCACCGCTCAGGTCTTCCTGCGGAAAGTGCTCGCCGAGCAGTCCTGACGGCTCAGTCGGTGCCCTGGACGTCGTGGACGGCATCGGCGAGCTCGCCGACGAGCTCGCGGGCGAGGAAGCCGAGGCCGTGTCGGACGGTCAGTCGGTCGCCCGCGCGGGCGTGAGCCCAGAGGGCCCACGCGCACGCTCGATCAGAGGGGAGGCCGCGGGCGAGAAAGCCGGTGACCGCACCGGCGAGGGCGTCGCCGCTTCCGGCAGTGGCGAGCCCGGGGCCGCCGCCCTCCACCGACAGGAGCGCGCCATCCGGCGTGCCGACCAACCCGTATGCGGCGATCGTC
>NZ_BADB01000228.1:0-6281 GCF_000333415.1 Microbacterium sp. B24
TCCGCGGAGGGACTGCCTCGTGGCAGCACGGGCTGGCCGCGATCTACATCGGCTTCTCGGTCGCCTTCGGCCATCAGGTCATCTCGTGGGCCGACGTGCGCTTCTCGCACCGTTTCGCCTCAGGGCCTCCGCCCGTCAGGCTCTCGGGTACCGCGTACACGATCGCGTGTTGGAAGGACGTGCTGCGCACCATCGTCATGGTGGTGATCGCGGGCGGTGTCACGTGGGGGCTGATCGCGCTCGCCCGCGACGGCAACGGGGCTGACGAACTGCTGGTCAACGTTCGGATCCTCGGGATCATCCTCGCCGCCGACGTGATCTGGGCCGTGAGCTACACCATCTGGCCGCGACGCGCGTCGTCAGCGCCGCCCGTCGGGGCACACTAGCTCTCATGCCCCGGCTCATCGACCAAGACGCTCGCACGCAAGACATCGCCGCGGCCTCGCTGCGCGTGCTCGAGCGCGACGGCCTCGCGGGACTGTCGGTGCGCGGGGTGGCAGACGAGGCGGGCATCGCCGTCGCGTCGCTGCGGCGCACCTTTCCCACGCAGCATGCGCTGCGCGAGCACTGTCTGCTGCTCATCGATCGGCGGGTGTCCGCGCGCATCGCCGGGCTTCTCGGGCACTCCGCGGGACGTCGGCTCGCTGAGGAGATCCTGGAGCAGCTGTTGCCTCTCGATCATGACCGGCGGGTGGAGCTGCTCGCCCAGATCCAGCTCGGCGTGCTCGCTCTCACCGATGCGCGGCTGCGCGACTCGGTCCTGCGCCTCAACGGCGGGGTCGCCGCGGCGTGTCGCGCGTGCATCGAGCTTCTGCGAGAGGCGGACGACCTCGGCGTCGGGCGCGACCCGAACCTGGAGGCCCAGCGGCTGCACGCCCTGCTGGATGGCGCCGCCCTGCACGCGGTGTGGGGCGGGGAGGATGACGCGGAGGCGGCGCGCCGCCTGGTCGTCGCGCACCTCGACGACATTGCCCGCCGTCCCCGCTAGAGCGTGGGGGAGGTGTGCCCGGTGGGTACGGCGAGCCGGAGCGCGCCGGCGTGGATGCGCACGTCGACGGCCGTGGCCTCGCCGAACTCGTCCCCGTCGAGCTGCACCGGCGTGGCGACGCCGGCGGCGATCTGGATGCCGTTACCGCGTGCGTACCGGATGGAGTTGTCCCGGGTGCGCAGCCGCAGAATGCGCCGTCCGGCGCGGAACCTGCGCAGCACGCTGTTGTCCCAGGCGACGCGGCGCCACACCGCGAGCCATCCGAAGGCCGTCTTGGGTTGGAAGATCGCGATGTCGAGCTGCCCGTCGGCGACCGACGCCTCGGGGATCAGCTCCAGACCGGCCGGCAGCGAGCCGCAGTTGGCGAAGAGCACGCTCTGCACGTGTGCGCGGTGCATCCGGTGGCCGGCGACCTGGTACATGATGCCGAAGGGTTTGGCCTTCACGAGCGAGCGGGCGGCGCCGTCGACGTAGGCGACCCACCCGACCTTCTTCTTCAGATCGCCGCTGGTGTTGGCGATCATGGCGGCATCCAGACCCATGCCGCCCATCACGACGAACGCACGCTCCTCCCGCTGTCCGTCGGGGCGCACCAGCTCCGCGAACCCCACATCGATCGCGTGGACATCGCCCGCGAAGGTCGCCGCGATCATGGCGTCGGGATCGGAAAGGGGAAGCTGGAGGTTGCGGGCGAGCAGATTGCCGGTGCCGCTCGGCACGATCGTCAGCGGCACCTCCACGCCCGCCATGGCCTCGCTGACCGCGCGGACCGTGCCGTCGCCGCCCGCGACGAGCACCGCATCGGCTCCGGCCGCGATCGCCTCGCGCGCCAGACCGTCGCCGAGTTCGTCGACGGTCGTCTCGTAGAAGAGCGGCTCGGCCCACCCTGCGTCGGCGGAGTGACGGGTCACCGCATCGCGCAGCTGATCGACCTCGACCTTGATCGGGTTGTAGACCAGCGCCGCGCGGCGAGGCGACGCCTCATCACCGGAGGGTGCAGTGACGTCAGCGGATGCCATGCGGCTAAACATACCCGGCGGTGAACATCAGCGGCGGGGCGGGCGGATCGTGGCGCCGCGGCACTCGCTGCGGCCGTGGCCATGGACGGGTAGAACGGAGGGATGGGACAAGCGCGTCAGATCCGCTCCGCCGTTCGCTGGGCGGGGTGGATCGCCCTGTTCCTCGCCCTTGCGATCCCGCTGGGCACCTCCCTCGTCGCCATGGCGGTATTCAGGAACCCGTCCTGCGCCACCGCGCGATGGAGTGTGGCGCCGTTGCTCGCGACATGCGAGCCCGTCACCGAGCAGCTCACGGCCTACGGCTGGTTCGGCACCGTGCTGATCCTCATCCTGTTCGCAACCGCGATCGGGATCGCCGTGGGGGGCACCGCTCGGATCGGCACGCTCCACGGGATACAACGCGCCGACGCCCTCCACTTCGGCGTGACCGTGATCGTCGTGGTCGTCATCGCCGCGACGGCACTCGTGCGTCAGTTGGATCCGACGCAACCCGTGAACGCATGGGTGTTCTTCGCCTCCGCGGGAGGCATGGCTGCCTACGTCGTGTCCTCGCTGATCCTCGGACTGCGCCTCGCGGCTCGGCACCGTCTCTAGACACACGCCGTCTGCGACGGCTCCCCGAGCCGTCGTGCCCGACGACCGAGCGGGGGCGACCCCGCGAACTAGACTTGTCGGGTGATCGATCTCGCCCTTCTCCGCGACAATCCGGACCTCGTCAAGCGCTCGCAGGAGGCGCGCGGCGAGTCGGCCGACACCGTCGACGCCGCGATCGAAGCCGACCGCGCCCGGCGCGCGGCGATCACGGCCTTCGAAGAGCTGCGCGCCGCACAGAACGCGCACGGCAAGACCGTCGCCTCGTCGCCGAAGGAGGACAAGCCCGCGCTCGTCGCGCAGGCCAAGGAGCTGAGTGATCGCGTCAAGGCCGCGCAGCAGGCCGTCACCGCGGCCGAAGAGGCCGCCGACGCGGCCCTCGCCCGCATCGAGAACATCGTCATCGACGGGGTTCCCGCCGGCGGCGAGGAGAACTTCGTCACCGTCCGTACGCACGGCGAACCGGCATCCTTCGACTTCGAGCCCCTCGACCACCTCGCCCTTGGTGAGAAGCTCGGCGCGATCGACATGGAGCGCGGCACCAAGGTCTCCGGCAGCCGCTTCTACTTCCTCACCGGCATCGGCGCCCGCCTCGAGTACGCCCTCATGTCCCTCGCGCTCCAGCGCGCGGTGGATGCCGGGTTCATCCCCATGATCCCGCCGACGCTCGTGCGCCCCGAGGTCATGCGCGGCACCGGCTTCCTCGGACAGCACGCCGACGAGGTCTACAAGCTCGAGGCCGACGACCTCTACCTCGTCGGCACGAGCGAGGTCCCCCTTGCGGGCTACCACATGGGCGAGATCCTCGATCTGACCGCCGGTGCGAAGCGCTACGCCGGCTGGTCCACCTGCTACCGGCGCGAAGCCGGGTCGTACGGCAAGGACACCCGCGGCATCATCCGGGTGCACCAGTTCAACAAGCTCGAGATGTTCGTCTACACGACTCCCGACGACGCCGAGGCCGAGCACCTGCGCCTCGTCGCTCTGCAGGAGCAGATGCTGCAGGACCTCGGTCTCAGCTACCGCGTGATCGACGTGGCCGCGGGAGACCTCGGCTCCAGCGCCGCGCGCAAGTACGACGTCGAAGCCTGGGTGCCCACGCAGGGCTCGTACCGTGAGCTGACCTCCACCAGCAACTGCACGACCTACCAAGCGCGACGCCTCGACGTGCGCTACCGGCCGAGCGTCGAGGGCGTGGCGAGCAAGACCGCTCCGGTCGCGACGCTGAACGGCACTCTCGCGACCACCCGATGGATCGTGGCGCTGCTGGAGACGCACCAGCGCGCCGACGGGTCGGTGGTGATCCCCGAGGTGCTGCGGCCCTACCTCGGCGGCCTCGAGGTGGCGGAGCCGATCGCATGAGCGGCCCGCGCGCCGAAGACCGTCTGCCGCCCACGGGTGCGATCGAGGTCGTCGACGCGCCGAAGGCCGCGCACCTCGTCGACGATCTGGCGACGGATGCCGAGAACCCCGCCGTCGCGACGGAGCGGCTGCTCATCGCCCTCGACGTCGACGGCACCGTGCTGCTGGAGGACGAGACCCTCAGCCCGGGTGTCGTGGAGGCCGTCGCGCACGCCCATCGCGCCGGACACGAGGTGATGCTCGCCACGGGCCGCAGCTGGGAGGGCACCCGCGGCATCCAACACGTGCTCGAGCTCGCCCCGGAGTACGCGGTCTGCTCCAACGGCGCCGTCATCATGAAGCGCGTCGGGGGCGACTTCGCGGAAGAAGGCCGCTACGAGCGCTTCCACGTCGAGACGTTCGACCCCTCGGAGGTCGTCGACCTCTTGCGCGCGCACCTGCCGCACGCGAAGTACATGGTGGAACTCGCCGACGGCGAGCGGCTCTACACCGAGCGGCTCGACGATTGGAACCTGGCGCACGCGCGCCGAGTCGACTTCGCCGAGCTCGTCGCGCAGCCCGTCTGCCGCGTCGTCGTGGTCGCGCCCGACGAGACCGACGAGGACTTCCTGGCCCTCGTCGAACGCATCGGCCTCACCAAGGTCTCGTATGCCGTGGGCTGGTCGGCGTGGCTCGACATCGCGCCGCAGGGCGTCGACAAGTCGACCGCCCTGGAGCGCGTGCGCACCTGGCTCGGCGTGGAGAGCGAGCGCGTGCTCGTGATGGGCGACGGTCGCAACGACCTCGGCATGTTCCGCTGGGCCCTCGATCACGGCGGCCGTGCCATCGCGATGGGACAGGGGCCCGACGAGGTGCGCCGTGAAGCAGGAGAGGTCACGGCTTCGGTGCACGCCGGCGGCGTCGCCGACATCCTGCGCGAACTCTGACGTCTTTTCAGCCGCCGCCCAGGACGACGCGCGATGATGGGCATCGTGCGTCGACTAGACTCGTCGCCTGTCTGAGGGATGCCGCGGCATCCATCGGGAGGGTTGTCCGAGCGGCCGATGGACCCGGTCTTGAAAACCGGTGGGCAGAGATGTCCCGTGGGTTCGAATCCCACACCCTCCGCAGAAGCGGTCGTGCCCGCTGTCGAAAGGTCCCCCGTGAGTCCACGCCCCGAGCGCCCTCGTCGGCAGCCCGTCGCCCGCCACGGCATCCTGAAGTCTCCGCACCCGCTTTCGCAGGTGCTCGCGATCCTCGCGGCGATCGTCGCGGTCGCCGTGGTGAGCACGACGGCCGTGGGCGCGTTCTATGTGTGGGATGCCGCGCGTGCCGTACAGGCCGCCGGCGTCTCGATCGGCGGCGATGACGAAGCGCTTCCGCCCACGCTCGGCGAGATCGAGGGCGGCGCCAACATCCTCGTCGTCGGCACCGACTCGTGCGAGGGGCCCAACGCCGCCCTCTCCGGTGCTTGCCAGGCCGGCGACACCGACGGCGAACGCAACGACGTCACGATGCTCGTGCACATCTCCGATCAGCCGCGTCGCGTCACGGTCGTCTCCTTTCCGCGCGACATGATCGTGCCGATCCCTTCGTGCACCGGCCCGGACGGCACGCAGTACTCCGCGATGAGCGGTCAGATGCTCAACGCGTCGTACATGTACGGCGGCCTGTCGTGCACCGTGGCGACCATCGAGAAGCTGACCGGCATCGACATCCAGTTCGCCGCCGCGACGCGATGGACGGGTGTCATCGCGATGTCCGATGCCATCGGCGGCGTCGACGTCTGTGTCGCCGACGACATCAGCGACAGCCACACCGGGCTCAACCTGACCAAGGGCGAGCACACGCTGATGGGCGTCGAAGCCCTGCAGTTCCTCCGCATCCGTCACGGCATCGGCGACGGTTCGGACCTCGGCCGCATCTCGAACCAGCAGCAGTTCCTGAGCTCTCTGGTGCGCAAGCTGCAGTCCGAGGGCGTGCTGGGCAACCCGGCGACCCTCTTCAACCTCGCCAACACCGCGATCTCGCAGGTGACCGCCGACCCGCCACAGGTCGTGCTGAGCTCCACCCTCGCGAACCCGCAGCGGATGGTGCAGATCGCGATGGCGGTGCGCAGCGTGCCGTACCAGGACATCGTCTTCGTGCAGTACCCCACGGTGTATGCGACCGGCGGTTCCCGTGTCGACCCCGTCACCTCGGCGGCCAAAGTTGCTCTTCGACGCGCTCGCCAACAACAGCCGATCCAGCTGACCGGGTCGAACAGCGACGGCTACGGCACCAAGGTCGTCGGTGAGGCGACGCCGTCGCCCGCGACCGGGGCGCCAGCCCAGCCCGACGGC
>NZ_BADB01000227.1:0-2056 GCF_000333415.1 Microbacterium sp. B24
CCGGTCGCGCGATGTCAGCGTCGGGCACGCCGGCTCGGCGTCCAGACGGCGCGGGCCGAACGCCCCCGAGTCGAAGCGCGAGGCGTCCTTCAGCGGAGAGGTATCGAGCGCGCGCAGGCGGGGGATCAGTCCTTCGGGCAGCGAGCCCTGACGCGAGAGCTGGGTCGCATCGGCGTGAGCGGAGCGAGACTGCTCCGGCGCGGGTCGAAGCTCCAGCGTGCATCGTGGTCGACGTCGTTCGCGGTGAACTCCAGCTTGACGACCCAGCCGTCCTCGTCCTTCCAGCTCGTCCAGCGTTCGCCGCTCGCCCCCGCCTCGGCGAGCTTCGCACGCACCGCGACCCCGAAGGTCGGCTGCGCCGCGGCATCGAGTTCTCCCGCGATGAGCACCGGGACGGCCAGAGCCTGCCCCACGATGTGCTCACGCTCGGCGAGGACGGGACGTTCGAAGCGCTGCACGTCTTCCAGGCGAGCGCCCAGGAGCTCCGCGACCTCCTGCGCCGACAGCCCGGAACGGATGTGAGCCTGGATGTCGCGGGGGCTCGGGCGCGCCGCACGCGGCTCGCTGTCGCGCTGTGAGCGACGCAGCTGGCTGCGCAGCGTCTCGTCGATCGGCAGCGCGTACCGTTCGCCGGACTCCGTGGCGAGAACGAGGACGCCTTCCTCGGTTCCGATCACCTTGAGCTGTTCCATGCGAAACACCCTCCCGTTCCCTGTTCGGGCACGATTCGATTGCCGGGCCCATGCTGTCACAGCAGTTCGTCGCACTCGGGAATATCGCGGGCGCGCCGCGAGTTCCATGCGACGCACCCGCCGGAAGCGGGCACGCGCACGACGATCATTTGCGAAATCCGAACCCGTCGTGCAAACTATCGCCGCCCCACGTCGGTCCCCCCGGCCGCGAGTCGGCACTTTGGCAACACACCTGGAAGTTGAGAGCATGGCGACCGATTACGACGCCCCCCGTAAGACCGACGACGACAGCGAGTCGATCGAGGCTCTGAAGGAGCGCGTTCCCGACAAGATGTCCGGGGCCGTCGACGTCGAGGATGCCGACAACCCCTCGGGCTTCGAGCTGCCCGGCGCCGACCTCTCCGACCTGGAGCTGGACGTCGTCGTGCTGCCGCCGCAGGAAGACGAGTTCACCTGCATCGAGTGCTTCCTCGTGAAGCATCGCACGCAGATCGACCACGAGACCACCGCCGGCGCCGTCTGCATCGAGTGCGCCTGAAGACCGTCCGCCCGGCGGGATCGGCCCCGCACCCGCGCTGACCTCAGCGCGACTGGGCGCGCCTGATCGCGGCGACGACGCGATCAGGCGTGCGCGTCGAGAACACCCACTCGGTGACGGGGTCTCCGGGATCGATGACGGAAACGCGGACCACGGGGTCGATCCCGCCGCGGAACATGTGCCACGCGGTCGCGGACAGCTGTGGACCGCGCGCAGCACGGGCGTCATCTGCCCACAGCGGCTCGGCGGCGCCGAGCTGATCCACCGGGATATGCGCACGACCGACCCGGAGTTCCCCGGCTCGCACCTCCACGACCGGAGACGCGAAGACGAGCAGGCCGATCAGCACCGCTGCCACGGCGATGCCCGCGGCGAGAGCGATGGTCGCGTCCAGCGGGACGAACATCAGTGCGACCATCGGAGCGATCACCGCCGAGCTGAGCAGCGTCCACAGCGACGGGCTGAGCCGTTCGCGGTAGCGGACGTCGGAAACGGGAGCGGCTGGAGCGGCGATGTGCATTACCCTCGTGGAGTGATCGAATCCGTGGACGTTCCCATTATCGCGCCGCAGGTTCCCGTCTACGCACATCCCGGCGACGCCGGCGCCGATCTGGTCTCGTCGGAGAGCCTGCGACTGGAACCCGGCGCTCGCGCGCTGGTGGGCACGGGGGTGCGGATCGCCCTGCCCGATGGATACGCGGCCTTCGTCGTGCCGCGCAGCGGTCTGGCCGCCAAGCACGGCATCACGATCGTGAACGCACCCGGGACGATCGACGCCGGCTACCGCGGTGAGGACTCTAGAGGATCCCCGGGACCGAGCTCGAAT
>NZ_BADB01000226.1:0-7566 GCF_000333415.1 Microbacterium sp. B24
GAGATGAAGGCGCGGATCTCGGCTCGCACGCACAAGGAGACACAGCGTCGCAAGAACGCCCTCGAATCGTCATCCTGCCGGCGAAGCTCGCCGATTGTCGCACCTCGGACGTGANGCAGTCGGAACTGTCNATCGTCGAGGGTGACTCCGCTCTGGGAACGGCGAAGCTCGCGCGTAACAGTGAGTACCAGGCGCTGTTGCCCATTCGTGGCAAGATCCTCAATGTCCAGAAGGCGTCGATCAGCGACATGCTCTCGAACGCGGAATGCGCGGCGATCATTCAGACGATCGGCGCGGGCTCTGGCCGAAGCTTCGATCTCGAAGCGGCGCGTTACGGCAAGATCATCCTGATGAGCGACGCGGACGTGGATGGCGCGCACATCCGCACGCTTCTGCTGACCCTGTTCTTCCGCTACATGCGTCCGCTGATCGAGGCGGGTCGCGTGTACGCCGCCGTCCCGCCGCTGCACCGCGTCATCGTGGTCAATCCCGGTTCGAAGCCGAACGAGACGATCTACACCTACTCGGAGCAGGAGCTGCACACGCTGCTGGCGAAGGTGCAGAAGTCGGGACGGCGCTGGCAGGAACCCGTCCAGCGCTACAAGGGGCTCGGCGAGATGGATGCGGACCAGCTGGCCGAGACGACGATGGACCGTTCCGGACGGCTGCTGCGACGCGTGCGCGTACAGGATGCCGAGGCGGTCTCGGGCGTGTTCGAACTGCTGATGGGCAGCGACGTGGCACCACGTCGCGACTTCATCGTCACCTCCAGTGACCGACTCGACCGTGAGGCCATCGACGCCTGAGCTCGTCCGGACCCTCAACGACGCGGGGCCCGAGACCGATCTGGGGGGATTCGGTCTCGGGCCATCGCCGCGGCTACGGGGGACATCCGGATGACGTCGAGCCCCGAACGGTCTCTTCGTCCCCGAAATCACGGACGTCTCGCGCCGTGCCCTGTGAAGAACCGACTGGGGATCAGTTCTTCGGCTAGCAAAAGGTTAGGCGCGCATAGGCGGCGCCAACGTGAACCATCGGTGGAACCGACTGCGACTTTCGTCTACTTCGACGCGTATGCGTAAGTTTTTTCCTGATCAGCCTGAAAGGGGCAGTGACGCGCTCACGACCCACCCCTGGGATTTCCGTTCCGATTCGAAGGTGCCGCCGAACAGTCGGAAGCGCTCTCGAAGACGCATGATGCCGTAGCCCGACGCCGGGAGTCCGGCGGTGCGCGCCGGCGGTGAGTCGTCGGCGAAGGTGAGGTGCACCCAACCGCGCTCGACGCGGAGAACGATGGAGACCGTGTGGGCGCCGGTGGCGTGCTTGAGCACGTTCGTCGCGCTTTCGCGGATGACACGGGTCAGCGCAACAAGGGATGCACTCGGCAGTCGGAGGTCGGCGGGCACGTCCGCGGTGACCGCAATACCCGCCTGTCCGAGTTCTTTCGTGACCGCGGCGATCGTGCCGGTGATCCCGTCGGGCGACGAGACGCGCTCGGGGGAGAGATTCTCTTCGCCGCGCACCATCCCGAGCACGCGACGAATGTCGGTGAGCGCTTGCACCGCGGCTTCGCGGATCGCCGTCTGCGACTGCGACCGCGTCTGCACGTCTTCGGTGCGGTCCAGGACCGCGGCGTGCAGGGCGACGATGGTGATCTCGTGCGCGACGATGTCGTGCAGCTCGTCAGCGATGAGGTCCCGTTCGTGTTTGAGCTGCTCGGCGACCTCGCGCTCGCTCACCTCGAGCTGTAATGCCAAAGTTCGCGCCCTTTCGTACTGCTGCCGAATAGCGAGCCCAATCATCAAACTGACGAGGCTGAGGAACGCGATGATGACCGCGCCGAGTGGTTGAAACCCTGAACCGGGTCTACTCACGATCGCGACCAGCCAAACGACCCACGCCAACAGGTAGGTGGTCGTCAACAACGGGCTGCACGTGAACGCAACCAAACCGAGGATGGCCGCCGCAGTCAGAAGACTGTCAGCAACCCCCGTCACACTCGCAGCTGCGGCCGCGACGATCAGAACCGTTGTTCCGATGGGCGGGCGCCAAACAAAGAGCGCGACCGACAGAGTCATCGTCGTGGTGACTACTGCCGAAACGACGCTGGTGCTGCCACCGTTGGTCGCCCGGAAGAGGGAGTCGAGGATAAGGGTCACCCGCACCAGGGATGATCAAATCCGCTTCGCAAAGGGCTCAGGGCAAGATAGTCCCAAAAGGGCGTTCGCGCGTAGCGCGCGATGTCCGAGCGGAAGCGGTCACACGCGATTATCTCGCGAGAACACTTACTTCCAGATGCCGATGAGCTGTCCAAGCCAGTACACATGTGTTTCACCTCCTGCAATCTCTCGAATCGATTCTTCAAACAGAGGTCATCTCGCACGACCGACGGATGGCTACATCGATAGCGACTTTCGTCGACATCGCGCGGAAAGGAACGAGTACGGGCGCTTCGTAAGATGGTGCTGTGACCGAACCGATTCGCGTGATCATCGTCGACGACGAGTCGCTGGTGCGCGCCGCACTGCGCGTCTTCCTGGACTCCTCGGACGGGTTCGATCTCGTCGGCGAAGCCGACAACGGCATCGATGCGATCGCGCTGGTGCGCAGCACTCACCCCGATGTCGTGCTCATGGACGTGCAGATGCCCAAGATGGACGGCATCGAGGCCACTCAACGCCTCACGCGTGAGTTTCCCGGTATCAAGATCGTCGCACTGACCACGTTCTCCTCGGAACGGGTGATCGTCCCCATGCTCAGCGCCGGCGCTGCGGGCTTCCTGGTGAAGGACACGTCGCCCGACCGCATCCTCGACGCGGCGCGCCTCGCTCACGAGGGCGGGTACGTTCTTTCGCCGCGCGTCGCGAAGGAGCTCGTCAGCTCGGTGCAGCAGAACGAACCGCCCGCACCGCGCCAGCTCGGCCGCGACGAGGAACTCACCGAACGCGAGCTCGAAGTGGTCACGCTTCTCGCGCAGGGAATGTCCAACGCGGAGATCGCCGCGGCGATGTTCGTGTCCGAAGCGACGGTCAAGTCACACCTGGGCCGCATCACGGCGAAGTGGGGCGTGCGCGATCGCATCCAAGTGCTGATCCGCGCAACCCAGTACGGTCTCGTCTCTCTGGGCTGACGACCGTCAGGCGATCGCCGTGCCGACGGCCGCGACGACCGCATCCAGTGGCTGTCCGGAGGCATCCCGCTTCGCCCCCGGCTCCGGCAGGGTACGCACGGCGCCGTCCGCCGCCAATGCCCGCGGCTGCGCACCGATCCAGGCGAGAGTGAGGACGTCCTCGCCCTTCAGAAAGCGCTGAGCGCGCACGCCGCCGGTCGCGCGACCCTTCGGCGGGAACTCGTCGAACAGCGACACCTTCGCGCTTCCCGCGTCTGTCCCGGCGATCGCCTGGGAGGACCCGGCGATGGTGACGACCACCGCGTCCGCCGGTTCGGTCACCACGTTGAAGGCCACGACGGAGGCTCCCGCGCTCAAACGGATGCCGGCCATGCCGCCCGCCGCGCGCCCCTGCGGGCGCACGCTCGCCGCGTCGAAGCGCAGCAGCTGGGCGTCGGAGGCCACGAAGACGAGCTCGGCGCCGTCGGGGGCGACGGCGGCGCCGACGACGAGGTCTCCGTCCTTCAACGCGATGATCTCGGCCTCGTGCTTGCCGGGCGCAAGCTCCGAGGTTGCGACACGCTTGACGACACCCTGGGCGGTCCCGAGGGCGATGACGATGTCGCCGAGGGGCACGACGGCCACGACGTGCTCGCCCGATGCCAGGCCGAGGTATTGGTCGGCGCGGGTGCCTGCCCCGAGCTGCACCGCATTCGCCGGCACCGACGGCAGATCGACAGGGGTGAAGCGCACCAGGCGGCCGCGCGTGGTGACCGCGCCGAGCTCGCCCCTCGTGGTCGTGTCGACAGCGGAGAGGATGCCGTCGTGCTTCGCACGCCGTGTCGGAGCGACGATCTCGCCGGAATCACCGAGTTCGGCACGCACCATCCTCCCGGTCGCGGACAGGAGCACCCGGCACGGGGAGTCGGCGATCTGCAGGTCGGCCGCCGCGGCGCTGCGAGAGCGGGCCGCCACGGGTCCGCCGTTGAGCAGAAGCGTGCGGCGGGGTGTCCCGAACGTCTCGGCCGCGGCATCCAGCTCACGGGCCACCTGCTGACGGAGGAGCACATCGCTGGCCAGCAGCGCCTCGAGGTCGGCGATGTCCTTCTTGAGGGTGTCCTGTTCGGACTCCAGCTCGATGCGGGAAAAGCGGGTGAGACGCCGCAGACGCAACTCCAGGATGTATTCGGCCTGCACCTCGGAGAGGTCGAAGACGCTCATCAGCTTCCCGCGGGCCTGCTCGGTGTCGTCAGAGGCGCGGATGACCTGGATGACCTCGTCGATGTCGAGGATCGCGATCAGAAGACCCTCGACGAGGTGGAGACGTTCCTGCTTGCGGGCGAGACGGTAGCGGCTGCGACGCGTGACGACCTGGATACGGTGGTCGAGGTACACCCGCAGGAGGGGCTTGAGGCCGAGCGTCTGCGGCTGCCCGTCGACGAGGGCGACGTTGTTGATGCCGAAGGAGTCCTCGAGCGGAGTGAGCCGGTAGAGCTGCTCGAGCACGGCCGCGGGGTCGAACCCCGTCTTGATGCCGATGACGAGGCGCAGACCGTGATTGCGGTCGGTGAGATCGTTGACGTCCGCGATGCCCGTGAGCTTCTTCGCGTTGACGGTATCCTTGATCTTCTCGATGACGCGCTCGGCACCCACCATGTACGGCAGCTCGGTGACGACGATGCCCGTGCGACGGGGGCCGAGCGACTCGATGGATGCCTTCGCGCGCGTGCGGAAGGTACCGCGTCCGCTCTCGTAGGCCTCGGTGATGCCGTCGAGCCCGACGATGATGCCGCCGCCGGGGAGATCCGGGCCGGGGACGAACTCCATGAGCTCGGCGGTGGTGGCGTCGGGGTTCTCGAGCAGATGGATCGCGGCGGCGACGACCTCGTTGAGGTTGTGCGGAGCCATGTTGGTGGCCATGCCCACCGCGATGCCGGAGGCTCCGTTGACGAGCAGGTTGGGGAAGGCGGCGGGGAGGACGGCCGGCTGCTGGAACTGACCGTCGTAGTTGGGCACGAAGTCCACGACGTCCTCGTCGAGGTTCTCCGTGAGAGCGAGCGCGGCCGGAGCCAGGCGCGCTTCCGTGTACCGCGCCGCCGCGGGTCCGTCGTCGAGCGAACCGAAGTTGCCGTGACCGTCGACCAGCGGCACCCGCAGCGCGAACGGCTGAGCGAGGCGCACGAGCGCGTCGTAGATCGCCGAGTCGCCGTGCGGGTGCAGCTTTCCCATCACTTCGCCGACGACGCGCGCACTCTTGACGTGCCCTCGGTCGGGCCGAAGACCCATGTCCGCCATCTGGAACAGAATGCGCCGCTGCACGGGCTTGAGGCCGTCGCGAGCGTCGGGAAGAGCACGCGAGTAGATGACCGAATACGCGTACTCCAGGAACGAATCCTGCATCTCGGCGGAGACGTCGACGTCCTCGATGCGGCCGTGATCTTCGGGGATGGACGCGGTGCGCGAAGCTGCCATGGATCTGCGGTTCCCTCGGTGCTCGGGTGGGCCGGGAAGTGGGGCCGCGCGCCATATGCGAGACTGGCCCCGATGTCGTTCAGCCTACCCGCGGACCCGCCCACAGCCCGGAGCCTCACCGCCATCGTGCCGCAATTGCTTGCGTCACTGTCCGACGCCGGTGACTGGTTCGTCTCGGCCCGGTCGGCGATCCTGGTCCTGGTCGACGGACTCGGGCGCGGCAATCTCACCGCTCGTGCCGGACACGCACGGTTCCTGACGGCGGCGATGACGAAGAAGGATGCCGCGCGCAGCACGTTCCCCTCGACGACGGCCACCGCCCTCACCGGGCTTCTCACCGCGACCGACGCCGGCACCCACGGCATCGTCGGATACCGCGCCCGCATCCCGGGAACCGATATCGCCCCCAACCAGCTCAAGGGGTGGGAGACCGACGGGCTCGACCCGATGACCTGGCAGCGCGCGCAGCCGCTGCTGGAACGGGAGGCGAACGCCGGTCGGCCCACGTTCGTGGTGAGCAAGGACCTGTATCGCGACAGCGGCTTCACGCGGGCGATCCAGCGCGGGGCCGAGTTCGTCGGCGCCGCGACCCCGGCCGAGCGCCTCACCGCCGCCGCCGCACGCGCGTCGGCGAACCCGGGCGCGCTCGTTTACGTCTACATACCGGAACTCGACACCCTCGGTCACGCGCACGGCTGGGAATCCGAGCGATGGCTGCGGGGGCTGGAGGAACTCGACGCGGACCTTCGTCGGTTCGAAGCGATGCTCTCGCCGGGCGTCGGCGCGCTCGTCACGGCGGATCATGGAATGGTCGACGTGCCGGCGCATCGGCACGTGCTGCTGCGCGACGGGGACCCGCTGTTGCATGATGTGGCCCTGGTGGCCGGCGAGCCTCGAATGCTGCAGCTCTACACGGCGGACGGCAGCGCCGCGGCCGTCGCCGCGCGCTGGCGTGAAGCCGAGCAGTCGCGCTCGTGGGTGATGACACGCGGGGAGGCGATCGACGCCGGCTTGTTCGGCCTCCACGTGCACCCCGATGTCCGCGATCGCATCGGCGATGTGCTCGTCGCGGCCCGGACGGCGGTGGCCTATTACGACGACCGCGTCGCCGACAAGAAGCCGCAGCGCATGATCGGCCAGCACGGATCCTGGACGGATCAGGAACGCATCGTTCCTCTGATCAGACTCGGTGCCTTCGCGAACGGCTGATCATCCGGCCCCGCGACGCCCCGTCGACTCACCCGTCTTCGGTGCGCGCTCCGAAGACGATCTCGTCCCACGACGGCATGGAGGTGCGCCCCTTGCGGCGCGACGAGTCGCTGATGACGGTGTCTTCGATCGCGGATGCCGTGTCTTCGGCATCCGTCCCCGCTTCGTCATAGCCGGGCTCGAGCGCGTCGAACAGAGCCACGGGGGAGTGCGGACGCTCGGTCGCGGGCTCCTCCTCGGGCATGGGCTCGCGCTGGCCGCGACGGCGGCGCAGCGCCTCGACCCCGACAACGCGAAGCTCGATCAGATCGTCAAAGCAGGAGTGTTGCCCGTCGTCGCGGCGGGCAACTCCGGCGATGTGACGGACGTGGCCGGCAGCCCGGGCACTACCGAGAGCGCCTTGACCGTCGCGGCATCCGCGAGCGGTCACGGTCTCGCCGACGCGGCGCTGGCGACGATCGGCGATCCGGCTCAGAACGCCGCGGAGCAGATCCGGGTGCAGTACGGCCAGTCCTACGTGTGGGACTTCGACGTCACCGCCTCGGTCATCGGGCTCACCGACACGAGCAACCTGGACGGATGCCGGCCGTTCAGCGCGGCGGACGCGCAACGAGCGAGCGGCAAGATCGTGTGGCTGGAGTGGGACGACAGCAACGTGGCGTGCGGTTCGGCGACGCGTTTCGACAACGCCCGCGACGCGGGGGCCGTCGGCGTCGTCCTCACCAGCCAGTCCGACAGCTTCGAGAACGGCATCGCCGGCAACGCGGACATCCCGG
>NZ_BADB01000225.1:0-3339 GCF_000333415.1 Microbacterium sp. B24
TCATCGAGGACACCGAGGCCGTCGTTCCGGCGGATGCCGTCGGGTTCACCATGCTGCAGCGCCAGCTCGAGTCCCTTCTGGACTCGCTGAGCGAGCGCGAGGCGGGCGTGATCCGCATGCGCTTCGGCCTGGGCGACGGACAGCCCAAGACGCTCGATCAGATCGGCGACACCTTCGGCGTGACGCGCGAGCGGATCCGTCAGATCGAATCGAAGACCATGGCGAAGCTCCGTCACCCCTCGCGGTCGCAGTCGCTGCGGGACTACCTCGAATGAGCGCCGAGGTCCCCAATGACGGCAAGGCGCTCACTGTCACCGTCGAGGGGACGACGTTCGCACGGATTCCGATCCGTACGCGCGTCGTCATGCCCGGCGACAGCCTCGATGAGGTGATCGCGGAGTACGCGGCCGACCAGGTGACGGACGGCGACCTGCTGTTCATCACCGAGAAGATCGTCGCGATCACGCAGGGCCGTTCGTACACGCTGGACGAGATCCGACCGCGTCGCCTGGCTCGATTCCTGTCGAAGTACGTGACGAAGACCTCTTACGGCATCGGGCTCGGCATGCCGGAGACGATGGAGATGGCCCTTCGGGAGTGCGGTACTCCGCGCATCCTCTTCGCTGCGGCGATCAGCGCGGTGACGAAGGCGTTCGGACGCCGCGGCGACTTCTACCGCATCGCCGGCGACAAGGCGCGTGCGATCGATGGTCCGACCAACGGCACCATCCCGCCCTACGACCGTGCGGTCGTTCTGGGCCCGACGCGCCCGGCCGAAGTGGCCGCACGCGTCAAGTCGCTGCTCGGCCGGAACGTTCAGGTCGCGGTCGTCGACATCAACGACATCGGCGGGAACATTCTCGGCTCCACACTCGACAGGGCAGGGGAGCGTCGGCTCGTGCGGATCCTTGCCGACAACCCTCTGGGCCAGGGCCGCGAATCCACCCCCCTCGGAATCATCCGGGCGGCGTGAGACCGCGCCGACAGGCGCGAAACGCCGGCGACCTCGTGTGAGAGCGCCGGCGTTTCGCGTCGGCGATCAGAAACCCATCGCGGCGCGGTAGCGAGGAAGGTGACCGTGGCGGATCCCCGTCGCGGAAGGCTTGTTCTCGAAGACACCCGCGCCCCAGTTGCCCTCGACCAGGACCGGTCCGGTGGGGGTGACGACGACGTCCCAGCCGACGTAGCGCACCTCGGGGATCACGAGTGCGACGTCGGTGATGAGTGCACGCACCTCTTCCATCATCGGAAGCCGGTAGTCGGCGATGCGGAAGCCGGTGTCGGGGTGGGTCTCGAAGAGTTCGCCCGCGGTCGAGTAGCCCATGCCCATCGCTCGCCCGTCCTCGTGGAGCGCGGTGTAGAAGCCGCCGAACGACGCCTGGTCGCTGACCTGACCGCGACCGAACTTCTGCGCCATGTTGATGATCTCGACCGTGCCGTCGTCCTTGACGAATGTCGTGACCCGGGTCGTGTTCGCCGTTCCGGGAGCGATGGCTTCCAGGTCCGGGTGCTGCACGATGCGCTCTTCGATGAGCACCTCACCCTTCGCCAGCAGCTCGGCGTGGAACGCGGACCAATCACTGACGACGCTCGCATCGTAACGACGAACCCCGAGCCCGGACTTGCTCACCGGGACTTTGGCGATGAACACGGGATGCCGCTGGGCGAAGGTCTCCAGCTCGTCGGCGTTGCCGTCGACGAGCTCCAACCACTGACGTCCCAGGAAACGGTCGAAGTCGCGGTTGAAGTCGACTTTGTTGTGGAAGCGATGCACCTGGGCGGGATCGTCGTAGCGGTTCGAGAGCTCCAGCGCGAGGGGACTGGTGACCCACGTCGCCCGTTCGGCGCGCGTCAAGATGGCGAAGTCGAACTCCATGTAGTCGTTGAATCCCACGCGATGTCGCGCGGCCGACCAGAGCATGTCGGCGAACACGAGCGGATAGCTCTTGTCGTGTACGCGAGCGGTGAAACGGGCCCTCTCACGCACCGACGCGAGATCGAAACCGCGCGCACGCTCGAACAGCACCTCGAATCGGTGCAAGAGAGGAAGGCCTCGACGCGTCATGACAGAGTCCTTCCGGGACACGTGGATAAGGGGAACTCCGCCAGTCTACGTGGGAGGCCTCAGCGCGCGTCGGCGAGACGAGCCGTCTCGTCGTGCCAGGAGGTCGCGACAGCGCGCAGCTTCTCTTCGTACTTGCGTCCGTGGTGCGCGCAGAACAGCAGTTCGCTGCCGTTGACCTCGGCCGCGATGTAGGCCTGGGCGCCACACGAGTCGCAACGGTCCGTCGCGGTCAGTCGGTACTCGAGGACGTCAGGCTCAGCGGTGGTCGACATGCTCATTTCGGTTCCTCCTCGGTACATGAGATGCGGTGCGATGTCATGACATACAACCACGCCGTGGGGTCAGCAATGCCGCGATCCGGTCACATTTCGCTGTGCGCGTACCCCGCCCCCGCGCTCATCGTCCGCGGTAGTCGGGGCCTCTGTGTGTCGCAGCCGAGGTGTCCGCGGGGCTGGATACGCTTGAGGATTGTGACCGCCGAGTATTCCGCCCACCACCTCCAGGTGCTCGAGGGCCTGGAGGCTGTCCGCAAGCGTCCCGGCATGTACATCGGCTCGACGGACTCGCGCGGGCTCATGCATTGCGTCTGGGAGATCATCGACAACTCGGTCGACGAAGCCCTCGCGGGCTACGGCTCGCGAATCGACATCGTCCTGCACTCCGATGGCAGCGTCGAGGTCCGCGACCGTGCGCGCGGCATCCCGGTCGACGTCGAGCCGCGAACCGGGCTGAGCGGCGTGGAGGTCGTCTTCACGAAGCTGCACGCCGGCGGGAAGTTCGGCGGCGGCTCGTACGCGGCGTCGGGTGGCTTGCACGGCGTCGGCGCCTCCGTCGTCAATGCCCTGTCCGAGCGCCTGGATGTCGAAGTCGATCGCGACGGCAAGACCTATGCGATGTCGTTCCGTCGTGGAGAGCCCGGCCAGTTCGCGGGGCCCGGGCCCGAGTCGCCGTTCACCCCGTTCGAGAAGGCCTCGCAGTTGCGGGTCGTCGGCAAGGCTGCCAAGGGCGTCACCGGAACGCGCATCCGCTACTGGGCCGACCGTCAGATCTTCACCAAGGATGCGACATTCCACGCCGAGGAGCTGGAGCAGCGGGCGCGTCAGACGGCGTTCCTCATCCCGGGTCTGGAGATCGCGATCATCGATCAGCGCGGAGAGGAGATCGTCGAAACGTCCCATCGCTACGACGGCGGCATCTCCGAGTTCGCGGACTTCCTCGCGCCCGATGCGGCGATCACCGACACTTGGCGACGGGACGGGTCGGGCACGTTCACG
>NZ_BADB01000224.1:0-1557 GCF_000333415.1 Microbacterium sp. B24
GAGCTCGGTCCCGGGGATCCTCTAGAGTCCCGCACTCGCGGGATTGGACAGCCTGTCGGTGGCCAGCGGCCTCGTCTTCAACGTCGACGACGTGCGCGAGGAGAACCGGGAGTATGTCGCGAAGGTGGACGACCAGGTGGAGGGCAACGCCGAACTGACCTCCATGCTGCACGCTCTCGAAGAGCGATACGACGCCTACATGGCCGGATCGAACCTCGGCCAGCCGATCATCCACCCCGGCGATCTGCCCAGCGCGGACGAGCTCGCCGCAGAGCTGGAGCGCTTCCTGGCCGACCGTCGCACCGACGATCACCGCCGGGACGACGACCGCCGCGGCGACGAGTGGCGAGGCGACGACCGCCGCGGTCGACGCTGAGCGGAATGCCCACCGTCCCCGCGACGTTATGGATGCTGTGGGGATCCTGATGGACTGTTGCGCACGGTCTGTCCGATGATGTATGCGACAATGGATCCCTGACCCGTTGTCGAATCGCGGTCGGCTCGTGACGAGGCGACCACGGACTTGACAAGGGTCTTACTCCTGTCCGAAAACCCGACGCCTGCGTCGGTGAAAGGCAAGACGTGACCTCAGGCACGAAGACCACCCGCTCCCGCAAGGTCGAGGAGGAGGAAGCCACGGAGTCCGCCACGGAACAGGCGACGACCACGACCGCCGCCAAGAAGGCGGCGTCGAAGACTCCGGCCAAGTCGAAGGCGGCCCCGAAGAAGGCGTCCAAGAAGACGGCGTCCGATGACGACGAGGAGATCGACGACGACGTCGAGCTCGACGACACCGACATCGAGGACGCATCGGACGACGATTCCGGCGACGACGCCGCCGAGTCATCGACCGGGGCGACCGACAAGAAGGGCGATGACGACGAGGACGATGAGGACGGCACCACGAAGCCGGCCTTCTCCGAGCCCCTTCCCACCGGCGCCATCGTCATCTCCTCGAGCGACGAAGACGATGTCCCTGTCTACTCGACGCAGATCACCGGCGCGACCGCCGATCCGGTCAAGGACTATCTGAAGCAGATCGGCAAGGTGCCGCTGCTGAACGCGGCCGAAGAGGTCGAGCTCGCAATGCGGATCGAGGCGGGACTGTTCGCCGAAGAGAAGCTTTCGCACATGTCGGCGTCGGAGAAGTCCAGCCAGCTCGGCCTGGACCTGCAGTGGGTCGCACGCGACGGCCAGCGCGCCAAGAGCCACCTGCTCGGGGCCAACCTGCGTCTGGTCGTCTCGCTCGCCAAGCGCTACACGGGCCGCGGCATGCAGTTCCTGGACCTGATCCAGGAAGGAAACCTCGGTCTGATCCGCGCGGTCGAGAAGTTCGACTACACCAAGGGCTTCAAGTTCTCCACGTACGCGACGTGGTGGATCCGTCAGGCGATCACGCGCGCGATGGCCGATCAGGCACGCACCATCCGTATCCCGGTGCACATGGTCGAGGTCAATCAACAGCTCGCCCGTGTGCAGCGGCAGATGCTGCAGGACCTCGAACGCGAGCCCACGCCCGAGGAGCTCTCGCGCGAGCTGGACATGACGCCCGAAAAG
>NZ_BADB01000223.1:0-806 GCF_000333415.1 Microbacterium sp. B24
GCCAGGGGTGTCGATCACCCAGCCGCGCCCCTCCGCCGTGACGTAGCGCAGCGACACCGTCGAACTCGACGTGTGACGGCCGCGGCCGGTCACCTCGTTGACGTGGCCCGTTGCGCGATCGGCCGTGGGGACGAGGGCGTTGACCAGCGTCGACTTGCCGACGCCGGAGTGGCCGACGAAGACGGTCGAGTGGCCGATCAGGCGTCGCCCGATCTCCTCGACGGGCATCTGGCCGCGGCCACTCGTGAAGATCTCCAGATCGTCCACGCCCTCGAAGTGCGCAAGGAACGGGGCGGGATCGGCCAGGTCGGTCTTGGTCACGACCAGGAGCGGATGGATGCCGGCGTCTAGAGCCGCGATGAGGTAGCGATCGACCAGCCGAGGCCGCGGCTCGGGGTCGGCGGCGGCGACGACGACGAGCATCTGGTCGGCGTTGGCGACCACGACCCTCTCCACCTGGTCGGTGTCGTCGGCGCTGCGCCGCAGCAGCGATGTGCGCTCCTCGAGCCCGACGATGCGCGTCAGAGTGCCCTCATCGCCGCTGGTGTCGCCCACGACGCGCGCACGGTCGCCGGTGACGATCGGCTGCTTGCGCAGTTCGCGCGCGCGGGCGGCGAGCGCGGTGTGCTCGTCGGGACCGTCTTCGTCGATCAACACGGTGTAGCGGCCCCGGTCGACGCCGAGCACCCGACCGATCACCGCATTCGCGTGGGCGGGGCGCCGTTTCGTGCGCGGGCGATTCGCCTTCGGGTTGGGGCGTACCCGGATGTCGGCCTCGTCGAACTCGAGCTCGTCGTCTTCGTCGC
>NZ_BADB01000222.1:0-7184 GCF_000333415.1 Microbacterium sp. B24
CGAGCTCGGTCCCGGGGATCCTCTAGAGTCGTGACTCCGGAAGCGGACAGTTCGGAGGCGGTGGTCTCGCCGGTGAAGGCGCCCGGGGGGAAGGCGGACACGTCCTGGGCCCCGACGCGTATACGCGTGGGGGCGCAGGTGGCCACGGCATCCGCGATCTGGAGATAGGTGGGCACGACGAACACCTCCACGGCTCCGGAGCGGACGGCGGGCAGGGTGCCGACGCGGAACACGACCTCCTCGAACCACTCGCGCGCCTGCTGGCGACCGAAGTACGCCTTCAGGCTCACTCCGACGGTGAGCGCCGCCATCAGCAGGAACCGGTGCTCTCGTACTGTTCGATGACGGCGACTTTCTCCGCCGATGCGGACGCGTCGTCGAAACGGTAGGTGAGCCACTCCCGGACGAGTCGGCGCGCCAGCTCCACTCCCACGACGCGCTGGCCCATCGTGAGCACCTGGGCGTTGTTCGAAAGCACGCCGCGCTCGACGGAGAACGAGTCATGGGCGGTGACGGCCCGGATGCCGGGAACCTTGTTGGCCGCGATCGCGACGCCGAGCCCCGTGCCGCAGATGAGCAGGGCCCGATCGGCCTCGCCACGCGCCACGCGCTCGGCGGCTTCGATGGCCACGCGGGGGTACGCGGTGTGCCCGTCGGCATCGACTCCCACGTCGACGACGTCGATGACGCCGGGGTGGGCGAGCAGATCCTGCTTCAGGATCTCCTTGTAGTCGAATCCGGCGTCGTCACTGCCGATCACGAGGCGGAGGGGCGTGGTCATGCGTGAGTCCTCTCGGAGTCGGCGAGTGCGCCGGCGGTGGCGTCGGCGATGAGAGCGAGCGAGTGCGCGCCGGGGTCGGGGGTGCCGACGCTGGCGGTCCCGTGCGTGCGGGCGCGCCCGCGCCGGGGGAGCAGGTCGGCGGTGGCGGTCGCCGCCGTTCGCGCGGCGGATGCCGCCGCGGTCCAGGCTTCGGCCAGAGGGGTGCCCGCCGCGACCGCTCGGGAGAGCGCGTCGCTGAAGGGCACGAGGGCGTCGACGAGAGTCTTGTCGCCGACGGCGGCGCCCCCGTGAGCCTGCACGGTGCGGGCCGCGTCCGCGACGCCCGCCGCAACCTGAGCGGGCGCGGGGATGCCCGCATCGCCCAGGTGCGCGGCGATCGCGGTGAGGATCAGACCCCATAGCGCCCCCGAGGTTCCGCCGGCCCGATCCGACCATGCGTCGGCGGCGCGGCGCAGGACGCTCTCGGCTCCGGCGCCGGCCGCGACCGCCTCCGCGGCGGCCGCGCGGGCAGCGCGTGCCCCGCGCTGCATGCCGATGCCGTGGTCCCCGTCGCCGGCGACGGCGTCCATGCGCCCGAGCTCGTCGGCGTGCCTGTCGATGGTGGTCGCGGCGGTGTCGAGAAGATGCAGCACCGTGGTCGCGCAGCGGCGCGACTGGTCGTCGCCGGAGGTCACGGGCGCGGCGGGTGCGGGCGTCGGTGCGGCGAGCGCCTCGTCGGTGGCGAGGCGGCCTCCGCCGACGCGGGCTCGGTCGACCTCCTGCGGTGCACGACGGTAGGCGGGCGTGTCGACGGGGGTGTCCCAGAGCGTCGCCAGCTCGTCATCGAGCCAGAACAGCGTCAGCGAGGTTCCCGCCATGTCGAAGCTCGTGCAGTAGTCGCCCACGTGCGGATCGACGATGACCGCGCCGGCCTCGGTGAGCCGCGCGGCGACGCGGCGGTAGAGCACGAAGAGCTCCTCCGCGGCGAGCGAGCCGAGTCCGTTGAGGATGGGAACGACCCGGCATCCGCTCACCTCGACGCCATCGGGCACCTCGGCCAGCAGGTGATCCACGAGGAGGTCGGCCAGCTCGTCGGCGGTCGGCACGTCGGTCTCGCCGATGCCGGGCTCGCCGTGGATGCCGAGTCCCACCGCCATGCGACCGATCGGCACAGAGAACAGGGGTGCCGGGGCACCGGGGAGCGTGCAGCCCGAGAATGCGACGCCGAAGGAGCGGGTGCGCTCGTTCGCGTGCGCGGCGATCCGGGTCACGCCGTCGAGGTCGTAGCCGGCCTCGGCGGCGGCCCCGGCGATGCGGAAGACGGTCAGATCGCCCGCGATCCCGCGACGGCGGTGACGCTCGTCGGGCCCGGCGCTCGAGATGTCGTCGGTGACGGTCACGGTCGCGCAGGCGATGCCGTCCGCGCGCAGGCGCTCCTGGGCCGCGTCGAAGTTCAGGACGTCGCCCGCGTAGTTGCCGTACGAGAAGAACACCCCGCCGCCGCGGTGTGCGGCGCTCGCCACGGCGTGCACCTGCTGCGTCGACGGCGAGGCGAAGAGGTTGCCCATCGCCGCACCGTGGGCGAGCCCCCGACCGACGAGGCCGCCGAAGGCGGGGTAGTGGCCCGAGCCGCCGCCGATGACGACGGCGACCTGACCCGGTCGGGCGCCCTCCCGGCGGACGACGCCCCCGGGCACGCGTCGCACGTAGGTGGCATGGGCGGCCACGAAGCCGTCGATCATCTCCTCGGCGAAGTCTGCCGGGTCGTTCCAGAGGCGCGTCATCGCGGGGTTCTCCTGAAGATCAGAGCCGGAGAGAGCGCACCGGCACTCGGACATTCTGACAAACCGGTTGACCAATTGCAAGAACCGGTTGACCAATCGTGGGAGGGGACGGCGGTGCTGCCGTATGTTGGACCCGTGCCCGCTTACCCCGACGACCGCTCCGCCGAGATCGCGGCGGCGTTGGAGGTGCTGCCCACCGGCTCGCCGGTGTCGCAGGTCGCCCGTCGTCTGATGGATCTCTTCACCGGCGGCTCGCTCGAGCCCGGCACACGGCTTCCTCCGGAGCGTCAGCTGGCGACGACGCTGAATGTCGGGCGCTCCGCGGTTCGCGAAGCGCTCGCCGCGCTCGAGATCCTCGGCATCGTGGACGTGCGCGCCGGCTCCGGCACGTACCTTCGCGGCACCGCGAGCGACCTGCTGCCGCAGACGCTCCGGTGGGGACTGCTGATCGGGCAGAAGAACACCGATGAGATGCTCGAGCTGCGCTCGGGGCTCGAGATCTATGTCGCGCGCCTGGCCGCCGGTCGCGCGAGTGCCGACCAGCGCGCCGCGCTCGCGGCATCCGTCGCTCGCATGCGCGAGAGCACCGCCGAGCTGACGGCCTTCGCCCGGGCGGATGCCGAGTTCCACGAGACGCTCGCCGCGGCCGCCGGCAACGACACGCTCGTCGATCTGCTGCACGTCGTCCGCTCGCTGCTGCAGGTCTACGCGGATCGTGCGGTGCACGATGCGGCCGCGGCGGAGCTCGCGATCGAGGAGCATGCGGCGGTGCGTGCCGCCGTCGACGCCGGTGACGCCGACCTCGCCGCCTCGGCGATGGCGGCGCACATGGCCACGGCGTCGCGCCGGCTGTCGGAGGACTCCGGTCGCCTCAGGGCGCGATGACGACGGTGCTGAACGACGCCGCCGGAAGCTCCAGCGACAGCACCTCAGCACCGAGCAGCAGGCTGATCGGCATGACCTCGTCGAGCTCGTTGTGCAGCACGACGACGAGCGAGCCGTCGGGGTTTCGGAACACCAGCTGATTGTCGTGACCGGCGACGCACCAGGTCGGCAGCACACGGGCGCCGGGGGCGACGAAGGCGCTGACGTGCTTGAGCACCAGGTAGTCGGGCGTGTAGCGGAAGGTGCGGGTGTCGGGATCGACCACGACGAGCGAGTTCTGCGTCCAGCCCCAGCGACTGCGGCCGCCCTCCTGCAGGGCGATGTTCCAGTACTGGTAGGCGTTGGTGCCGTTGCCGAGGAAGTGCTTCATGAGCCGCCACGCGTAGCGCGCGTGACGCCAGTCGTTGCGCCCGTCGCCGCATTCCTGCTCGCTCTGATAGATCCGCAGCTCCGGGTGCAGGCGGTGCACGGCGGCGACCGCGCCTTTGCCCGCCCACTGCAGGCCGACACCGGACACGACGGCGGCGGCTTCCGGATCGGCGAGGACCCCCTCGATGAGCCGGTCGTCCGCGCGCTCGAGCGTTCCCAGGAAGACCTCGACGCCGCGCGCGGCCATCTCTGGGCCGAGGTGACGCAGGAACGCCGACAGCCCTGACGGCGTCCACGTGCAGCTAGGAAAGACCTGTGCCGAGTTGAACTCGTTCTGCGGCATGACCATCGACACCCGGATGCCGCGCTCGGCGTAGCTGTCGACGAACCTGCCGAAGTATGCCGCGTAGGCCGCGAGGTGCTCCTCGTCGACGCGGAACATGTCCGTGCCCTCGGCGCCGACCTGGTCGGGTCGCAGCCCGTTGTCGACGTCGCCGAAGAAGGGGTGCGGAAGGGCCCCGGCGTAGTGCCCGTTGCGCTTCATCCACGTGGGCGGACTCCACGGAGAGGCCCACAGGACGAGGTCGGGGCGATGCGTGCGCGCGGCGCGGATGAACGGCACGAGGGTGTCGTCGTCGTGCGACAGATCGAAGTGGGCGAGACCCAGGTCGCCCGGGGTCTCGTCGTAGGAGTACCAGTCGCGGGAGAAGTCGTTCGCGCCGATCGGCATGCGGCAGATGCCGAACGAGGCGCCCACGCCGGGGGCGAACAGCTCGCGGAGGATGCCGGTGCGTTCGGCCTCGGTGAGCAGGTCGAGAGCCTGCCAGCCCAGCTCGTTGAAGCAGGCGCCGAAGCCCTCGATCTCCTGTTGCGGATCGTCCACGGCGACGACCACGTCGGGCATGGTCGACGGGCCTGTCAGCGCCGCCGCCTCCCGCATCTGCCACACGGCATCCGCGGTGCTGACGACCCAACGCGGTGCGCTCATGCCGCGACCCTCGTCAGACGCACGGCCATGTACTGGCGGCCCGGAAGATCGACGCGCACCTGCCCCGTGTGCGTTCCGGCCACCTCTTCGACGGTCATGTTCCACGTGTCGATCACCTCGGCGCGCCAGCGGCCTTCGCCCAGGAGGACGTTGCGAAAGCGCGGACGGTTGAAGCCGAAGTAGGCCACCCGTACGTCGCCGGTTCCGCCCCACGGAACGTCCCAGTCGCCGGGCAGCGGGTCCCAGACGCCGTCGGGCGCCTCGGCGAGCAGCCGCTCGAGGAAGGCGATCCGGGCGGGCGAGGTGCCGTGCAGCGCGCCGCCCTTCGACCACCACAGCACCTCGTCGTCGTCGGCATCCCCCGGGGCGTCCAGAGCAGGCGGATAGTAGGTCTCGCCGTGTCCGACGTAGCCGCCGCGCACGGCGCCCTCCCAGAAGCGTCGGGTCATCTCCTCGCCGGTGATGTTGCCCCAACCCTGGTCGATGTCGCCCTCGTAGGCGCACTCGTCGATGACGACCGGCTTGCCCCAGCGCTCCCGCCACTGATCGGTGTTCTCCGCCGTGCGGTAGACGTCCACCCGCTGGATCGAGACGTGCGTGATCCACGGGCGGTCGTAGTCGTAGAACGGACGACAGTTGTGGATGGAGTTGAGGTGTCCGAACGGATCCTCCTCGCCGACGATCGCCGCCAGGCGCTCCCAGTCGTCGAGATCCTTCGACCACATGAGGTCGTACTCGTTCGCCATCGACCACCAGACGTTCGCGTAGCCGGAGAGGCGGCGCACGACGTAACGCAGGTAGCGTTCGTCGACCGCGGGGCCGAGGTCCGAGAAGCCCCACCGGTCGTAGGCGTGGAAGAGGATGAGGTCGGCTTGGATGCCGAGCTCCGCCAGATCGCGGATGCGCTGCTCGAGACGGCGGAAGTGCGCGGGGTCGAACCGGGTGAGGTCGAAACCGCTCTCCAGCGAGCCGACGAAGGGGAAGTCGATCGGTTCGTTCGCGTTGTAGAGGTACGACTTGGGGAACACGCACATCCGCAGCTTGGTGAACGGCGACGCGGCGAGGGTGGCGAGAGTCTGCTGCTGACGCGCCTCGCTCTGGTGCGTCCACGCGTACGCGGTCGTTCCTAGCGGCCGATGGCGGGTGCCGTCCGCGTGGCGGAAGTGGAACCCGTCGACGCGCACCGGGCCGTGCGCGTCGACGGGAGCGGGATCGACGTCCACGGTGCCGGCGATGCCGTCGAGCGACCGGGCCGTGGAGCGGGTGCGGAAGCGCCAGGTGCCTTCGGCATCCGCGAGAGCCCGGATGACGTACACACCGTCGCCGTCGTAGAACCCGCCGACGCGCACGACGCTGCCGTCCGGTCGGGTGAACAGGGCGTCCAGTTCCACGTCGACGAAGGGGTTGCCGTGCGACGGGCCGACGAGGCGCACCTCGAGGGGGTCCCACTGTCGCGCCTTCGAGGCCGGGGCGAGCGTCGCCGAGGCGGGGGCGACCTCGTCGGCCTCGTACGCCGGGTCGGGAGCGATCGCCGGAGGGTAGGGGGCGCGGGCGGTGCCGTCACCGACCTGGGCGAGCGCAGCCCAGAGCGCGTCGCGGGCGGCCGGCTCCTCCAACTCCGGAACGAGCGCGACGAGCTGGCCGAGGCGGGCGCTGCGGAACTGCTGCGCCATGGGAGAGGCGGCGATGCCGGGAAGGTGCTTCTCGAGCACCGCGCGGCCGGCGGGGCTGTCGAGCGTATCGCCGAACGTGCTGGCGCGATCGAACATGGAACTCCTCAGATCAGGGGGTCGTCGCCGCGCGGATCGCGTGATCGACGGCGTCCAGCACCGACGGCGGCGTGAACATCAGGGCGGACACGAGCGGACGACCCGCCGCCCACGTCGTCTCCTCGCGGACGGCGTCGACGCGCTCGGGCGCGACGTCGGCCAGCGTGTCGAGCAGCGCGCGGTAGGCGCGCGGGTCGTCGATGACGGCGGCGAGGTCGGCGTCGAGTCCGGGCAGTTCGGGTCGCTGCGCACCGGCCGCCGCAGCGACACGCCACTCGTGCGAACCGGGCCCGACGGTCGCGGCGATGCCGGGCAGATCGATGTCGGCAGTGGTGTTCGCCGGTACGGTCGCGGTCACGACGATGCTGTCGCCGTCGTGACGCCAGGAGACGGCAGCCTCGCCGTAGGGGGTCAGGTGCCGCGCCGACGCGCGCGTGAGCGCCGAGAGGGGGCGCGGCGCGATGCGCAGGCGTCGATAGCCGGGCGCGGCCGGCGCGAGCCCGGCGACCGAGCGGTGCAGCCAGTCGGCGACCGCTCCGAGCGCGTAGTGGTTGAACGAGGTCATCTCGCCGGGATTGACCGACCCGTCCGGCAGCAGCGAGTCCCACCGCTCCCACACCGTCTCGCGC
>NZ_BADB01000221.1:0-26586 GCF_000333415.1 Microbacterium sp. B24
CCGACGTGTACCTGCTCGGTAAGGCGCTCGGCGGCGGGATCGTGCCCCTGTCGGCGGCGGTCGCCGACCGCGACGTCCTCGGGGTCATCCGTCCCGGCGAGCACGGGTCCACGTTCGGGGGCAACCCGCTCGCGGCGGCCATCGGTGCCCAGGTGGTGCAGATGCTGGCATCGGGCGAGTTCCAGGCGCGCGCCACCGCGCTCGGTGCGCACCTGGAGGCCACCCTCGAGCCCCTTGTCGGCAATGGCGTCACCGCGATCCGCGTCGCGGGGCTCTGGGCGGGCGTCGACATCGATCCGACACGGGGGACGGGACGCGAGATCGCCGAGCGGCTGCTCGCGCGGGGGGTTCTCGTGAAAGACACGCACGGCCAGACGATCCGCATCGCTCCGCCGCTCGTGGTCCGGGCCACCGAGCTGGACTGGGCGATCGAGCAGCTACGGCTCGTCCTCGAGGGCTGAGCCCCGCCCGGCCTCAGGCCACGGAGACCGAGACCCGCGGCCACCCGGTCGCGCCGTCCGGCGCCGGTGGGGCGACCGTCTGCGTCTGCGGCTGCCCGTCGATGCCGATCGCGCGGGCCACGATCGTGTGCTGTCCCGCCGTCGCCCGCCACGGGAGCGACCACTGCACCCAGGTGTCGGCCGAGATGGCGGTCGCGAGCGTCGCGTCCTGCCACTCGCCGCCGTCGATCTGCACCTGCACACCGCGAACGCCCACGTGCTGCTGCCAGGCGACGCCGGCGATCACCGTGTCGCCGGCCGCGACCGTGTCGCCCCGCCGGGGGACGTCGATGCGGCTGGCGAGCTTGATCGGGCCCCGCTCCGACCACCCGCGCGGCGTCCAGTACCCCTGCGCATCGGAGAAACGGGTGACCTCCAGGTCGGTCACCCACTTCGTCGCCGACACATAGCCGTACAAGCCCGGCACGACCATCCGCACGGGGAAGCCGTGGGCGAGCGGAAGCGGCTCACCGTTCATCCCGACGGCGAGGATCGCATTGCGCTCGTCGGTGAGCGCCTCCAGCGGGGTGCCGGCCGTGAAGCCGTCGATCGACGTCGAGAGCACCATGTCGGCATCCGCCTGCACGCCGGCCCGCGACAGCAGGTGTCGGATCGGGTAGCCGAGCCAGCGCGCAGTGCCGATCAGATCGCCGCCCACCTCGTTCGAGACGCACGTGAGGGTGGTCACGCTCTCTTCCAGGGGAAGGGCGAGCAACTCGTCCCAGCCGATCTCCACCTCGGTGTCGACCTTGCCGTGGATACGCAGTCGCCAGGTCGCCGGGTCGATCTGCGGCACCGCGAGCGCCGTGTCGATCCGGTAGAAATCGCCCGTGGGCGTGATGACCGGCGCGAGCTGCGGGATGCCGAGGTCGGCGCCGGCCGGCACGCTCACCGTCTTCGTGGCGCGCGGAAGCGTGATCGCCGCGCGAACCGCGGTCGCGGCACGGGCCCCCGTCTGCAGCGCCCACCCGCCGACGGCGGCCAGAGCGCCCGTCGCCGCCGCGCCGGCGGTCCACAGGAGAAAGGTGCGGCGGGAGGTGCCCGCGGCATCGTCGGCGGAGGACGCGGTCACGGCGCGCGGCGCGAGCAGGCTCAGGGCGAGGAGCGTGGCGCCGGCGCCCACGGCGGGGGCCACGACGGCCAGCGCGGCGGCATCGGCCCGTGACACGGCGGCCACCGCGCCCACCAGCCCCAGCACGACGACGAGAGCCTGCGCGGCGCCCATCGAGCGGCGGGCGAGCAGACCGGCGCCGGCTCCGATCAGCAGCAGCGCGATGGCGACCGCGGTGACGAGCGCCGCCTTGTCGCCGGTGCCGAACAGAGCGATCGCGAGGTCCTTTCCCCACGGCGGGGCGAGGTCGATCAGTGCCCCGCCGACGGCGGCGATGGGACTCGCCCCCACGAGGGCGCCGGCAAGCTCGCCGAGCCCGACACCGAAGGCGGCGGAGGCCGCGCCGGCGGCGGCTGCCCGTGCTCGCGTACGCATGCGCTGATCCTAAGTCGCCGCGGACGGCGCGCGGGCGGATGCCGCGGCATCCGTCGTCACACTCAGGAAACACGGCCCGGACTAGGCTCATGGCATGGGTGACCTGTTCGACGGATACGGCTCGACGCTGGCTCCGCGCAAGACCGTCTCCGGCGTTCCGGCCTTCGACGAGATGTTCGCCGCGCCCGCCTCCGCCGGCGCCGCAGCGACCTCCCGTCCGGCGTACCGCGAGCTGTATCAGGCGCTCGCCAAGATGACGCAGGAGGAGCTGCGCGGACGCACCGAGTCGCTCGCCAGCTCGTACCTCGCGCAGGGCGTGACCTTCGACTTCGCCGGAGAGGAGCGTCCGTTCCCGCTGGACGCCGTGCCCCGTGTGATCCAGTACGACGAGTGGTCGAAGATCGAGAAGGGCGTGCAGCAGCGCGTGCGCGCCCTCGAGGCGTTCCTCGACGACGCCTACGGCCACCAGCACTGCGTGCGCGACGGCGTGCTGCCGGCCGCGCTGATCGCCTCCAGCCAGTACTTCTACCGCCAGGCCGCCGGCATCCACTCGGCCAACGGGGTGCGCATCCAGGTGGCCGGCATCGACCTCATCCGCGACGAGAACGGCGAGATGCGGGTTCTCGAAGACAACGTGCGGGTGCCGTCCGGCGTCAGCTACGTCATCTCCAACCGCCGGGTCATGGCCCAGACGCTGCCCGAATTGTTCGTCTCGATGCGGGTGCGCCCGGTCGGCGACTACCCCAACAAGCTGCTGCAGGCCCTTCGCGCCTCGGCCCCGCCCGGCATCGACGACCCGAACGTCGTCGTGCTCACTCCGGGTGTGTACAACTCGGCCTACTTCGAGCACACGCTGCTCGCACGCCTCATGGGCGTCGAGCTCGTCGAAGGGCGCGACCTGCAGTGCGTCGGAGGCAAGGTCTTCATGCGCACCACTCGCGGGCCGCGCCGCGTCGACGTCATCTACCGCCGTGTGGACGATGACTTCCTCGACCCGCTGCAGTTCCGCGCCGATTCGATGCTGGGAGCGCCCGGCCTCATGCTTGCCGCGCGGCTGGGCAACGTGACGATCGCCAATGCCGTGGGCAATGGGGTGGCCGACGACAAGCTGCTCTACACGTACGTGCCCGACCTCATCCGCTACTACCTCGCGGAGGAGCCGATCCTCAAGAACGTGGACACGTGGCGGCTGGAGGAGCCGGCCGCCCTCGAAGAGGTGCTCGACCGGCTGGACGAGCTCGTCGTGAAGCCGGTCGACGGCTCGGGCGGAAAGGGCCTCGTGGTGGGCCCCGACGCGTCGCCTGCCGAGCTCGAGAAGCTGCGCAAGAAGCTCATCCGCGACCCGCGTGGGTGGATCGCTCAACCGGTCGTGATGCTCTCGACCATCCCGACCCTCGTCGAGGACGGGATGCGCCCGCGCCATGCGGACCTCCGTCCGTTCGCGGTCAACAACGGCGACGAGGTCTGGGTGCTGCCCGGGGGCCTGACGCGCGTGGCCCTGCCGGAGGGGCAGCTCGTCGTCAACTCCTCACAGGGTGGCGGCTCGAAGGACACCTGGATCGTCGGCGGCGACGCCCCCCACCGCGGTGACCGCGTCGTGCAGACCGCGGGCGGCCTGGCGGGTCTGGTCGCCGATCAGGCCTCGGTCACCGAGGCGATCCCGATCATCTACGACGCGCAGGGGGAGCAGTCGCATTCCCCGCAGGATCGTCCTCTGAGCACGCAGGAGCAGCAGGAGCAGCAGCAGCAGGGCCGCGACACCCAGGAGGTGAAGCGACAGCCGGCGGTGCGGCGACAGTCGCCGGTGCGGGATGCCGCGGCATCCACCCGCCCGCATGTCCCAGAATCTGTCGTCTGCAAGGGCCTGGGGCGACCAGAAGTGGGACACGGTGTGCAGCAAGTGGGACACGGTGTGCAACAAGTGGGACACGGTGGGCTGCAAGGGGGACGCGCGGATACGGCGGATGCTGCGGGTGCGGCGCGTGCCGCGGGGGCGGATGCGGAGGTGACGCCATGCTGAGCCGCATCGCCGAGAGCCTGTTCTGGATCGGGCGCTACATCGAGCGCAGCGACGGCACCGCGCGCATCCTCGACGTGCACCTCCAGCTGCTGCTGGAGGACCCGTGGATCGACGAGGACACGGCGTGCCGCTCGCTCATGGGTGTCATGGGCTCGGTGCCGCCACCGCCGACGGTCGAGGTCACCCGCTCCGACGTGCTGACCAGCCTCGCCGTCGACCGTGCCAATCCGTCGAGCATCGCCTACGCCGTGCAGGCGTCGCGGGAGAACGCCCGCCGCGCGCGCGAGATCGTCTCGACGGAGCTGTGGGAGACCCTGAACACGACCAACTCGCGGATGCCGCGCCGCCTGCACAACGAGAAGGTTCACGAGTTCTTCCAGTGGGTGCGGGAGCGCTCCGCGCTCGCCGTCGGCATCACCGACTCCTCCACGAGCCGGGACGAGGCGTGGCAGTTCCTGACGCTGGGGCGGGCGATCGAACGCACCGACATGACCGCACGGCTTCTCGCGACGCGCGCGCTGACCGAGGCATCCGGTCCGTCGTGGACGACGATCCTGCGCTCCTGCGGCGCCTACGAGGCGTATCTACGCACCTACCGCGGGATGCCGAGCGCGTCCAACGCAGCTGAGTTCCTGCTGCTGGACCGGCTGTTCCCGCGCTCGATCATCTACTCGATCGCCCAGGCGGAAGCGTGCATGCGGGAGATCGATCCGGTCGCCGACCGCGTCGGCCATTCCAACACCGTGCTGCGGGCGCTGGGACGCATCCGCAACGACCTCGAGTACCGGCCGATCGGCGAGATCCTCAGCGAGCTGCCCGATCACATGGAGCGTGTGCAGAAGGTCACGCGGGAGGCCTCGGAAGCCATCCGCGGGCGCTTCTTCCCCACGCACGCCGAGCCGAGCTGGATCGGAGAGACATCATGATGCGGCTGCGCATCGAGCACACCACCGGCTTCGCCTATCAAGGAGATGTGGGGGCGTCGTACAACGAGGCGCGGATGCTGCCCATCTCCACCGACAGTCAGTTCGTGCTGAGCTCGCAGTTGGACATCGATCCGTCGACGAGCGTCAACTACTACCTCGACTACTTCGGCACCCGGGTCGCCGCGTTCGACGTGCTTGCCGGCCACCGGGCGCTGGAGATCACGGCACGCTCTCTCGTCGAGGTGCGCCCGCGTCCGCTCGAGTTCCCCGAACTGAGCTGGGAGCGGCTCGCTGCCGAGAGCGTGCGCTCGATCGGCACGGTCGAGATGCTGGGGCAGTCGACCCGCACCAGTCCGCACCCCGAGGTCGCCGAGCTCGCGCGCACCATCGCCGGCCGCCACGACGAACCGGCCCGCGCGGCGCTGGAGATCGCGACCGCCGTAGGCGACGCGATGGAGTACATGCACGGCATCACCGGGGTGCATTCGACCGGTGCGGAGGCATGGGCGGAGCGCAAGGGGGTCTGCCAGGACATCACCCACATCACCCTCGGGGCGCTGCGCGAAGTCGGCATCCCCGCGCGCTACGTGTCGGGGTACCTGCATCCGCAGCCGGATGCCGAGGTCGGCGTGCCCGTGACGGGTGAGTCGCACGCCTGGGTGGAGTGGTTCTCGGGCGGCTGGCAGGGCTTCGACCCGACGAACAACGCCGAGATCGGTGACCGGCACGTGCTGGTCGGCCGCGGCCGTGACTACAACGACATCCCGCCGCTGCGGGGCGTCTACGCCGGCCCGTTCAAGAGCAACCTGCACGTGAAGGTCACCATCACCCGGGAAGCGTGACGCCTCCGCGGGGACGGCGCAGCGGCTCGCTAGGCTGAACCGGTGACGACGTGGCGCAGCTCGCAGAAGGCTGATCGTCGAGCACGCCTTCTCACGGAGGCCGCCGCGCTCTTCGCCCGGCGCGGATTCGCGGCGGTGACCACCGTCGAGATCGGGGAAGCCGTCGGGATGAGCGGCCCGGCCCTGTACAAGCACTTCCGGAGCAAGGATGCGCTGCTGGCGGAGCTGCTTCTCGACGCGAGCGAGCGTCTGCTCCAGGGCGCTCGGGAGATCCTCGGTGCCGGCCCGGTGACGGATGCCGCCGCGGCGCGTGCCGCACTGGACGAGCTCATCGCGTTCCACATCGGCTTCGCGACCGCCGCCCCCGACATCATCCGCATCCAGGACCGGGAGCTCGCCGGACTCGATGCCGAGACGAACCAGCGCGTACGGCGGCTGCAGCGCGAATACGTGCAGGACTGGGACACCGTGCTCGCAACCGCCGTTCCCGGCCTGAGCGCGCCCGAACGCGAGACGCGGCTGCTCGGGGTCTTCGGGCTGCTCAACTCCACGCCCCACAGCGTGCCCGCCGGTGGCGAGGAGGCCGCCGGCATCCTCGCCGCGATGGCGCGCCGGGCTCTGGTCGAGGGGTGATCACGCGCCCGTCGCCGCGGCGGGCAGGCATCGCATGAGGGTGGTGCGCGTTGCGGTGGCCACCACTTCGCTGCGCTGGTTGCGCATCGTGTGCGCGAACTCCACGATGCCCTGCCCCGGTCGGGACGACGAGAGGCGGGTGCCGACGACGACCGTCTCGGCGTAGAGGGTGTCGCCGACGCGTACCGGCGCCGGGAACGTCACCTGGCCGAAGCCCAGGTTCGCCACGATCGTTCCCTGCGTGAGCTGGGCGACCGACAGGCCGACCAGCGTCGACAGGGTGAACATGCTGTTGACGAGGCGCTCCCCGAACTCGGTGCCCGCAGCCCACGCCGCGTCGAGGTGGAGCGACTGCGTGTTCATGGTGAGCGTCGTGAACAGCACGTTGTCGGCTTCCGTGACGGTACGCCCGGGGGCATGCACGTAGAGCGCCCCCTCGATGAACTCCTCGAAATAGAGCCCCCGCTGCTCGATCCGTGCCGCGGCGATGCCGTCGCTCATGCGTCTTCCCTCTCGATCGTGGCCACGACGCCGCCGCGGGCGACCTGATCGCCGGCGGCGACGGTCAGCCGCACGGTGCCGCCCACCGTTGCGCGCAGCACATGCTCCATCTTCATCGCCTCCACCGCGACGATCGCGTCGCCCACCTCGACATGGGCGCCCTCGTCGACCGCCACCATGACGACCGTGCCCGGGAGAGGGGAGGTGAGTGTGGGGGAGGCGTCGGCGGTGCGGTCCGCTCCATATGTCGCGCGGTGCTCGCGCACGAGAACCGCGTCTGCGTCAGTACGGAGCCAGACCCCGCCCGATCCCGCCGCGAACGGGAAGGAACGCCCGTGACCGCCGATGCCGACGCTCGCCCGGCCGTCGTCGAGAGCGACGGTGGCCGCTTGCGGGTCGCCGTCGTCGACCGCGACGCGCAGCGGCGACGCCCACACGCGGACGCGAGCGCGGCGCGCCGGTGTCTCCAGATCGAAGACGGTCGCCGCCGCCGCGCCCAGGCGCCATCCGTCGGCGCGCGCCCAGGGTCCTGTCGGACCCGTCGCGGTGGTGCCGGTCGGCTGTGCGTGCATGACGAGCGCGGCTTCCGCGAAGGTGCGCTCCGAGGTCTCCGGAAAGGGCAGGTGCTCGAAGACGCGGGCGATGAGCCCGGTGTCGAGCTCACCGGCGATGACTTCGGGCCGCTCGAGCAACAGCTTCAGGAAGGTGAGGTTGGTCTCGAACCCGAAGATCGCGGTCTCGGCGATGGCATCCACGAGACGACGCCGCGCCTCTTCGCGGTTCGGAGCCCACGCGATGAGCTTCGCGAGCATCGGGTCGTAGTCGGTGGAAACGTCGAGGCCGTCCTCGAGCGAGGTGTCCACGCGGATGCCGGGTCCCGACGGGTGCACGACCCGTTCGACCCGGCCGCCGGTGGGCAGGAACCCCGCTTGCGGATCCTCGGCGTAGACGCGCACCTCGATGGCGTGGCCGTTCAGGCGCACGTCCTGTTGCTGGAACGGCAGCGCCTCGCCCGCCGCGATGCGCAGCTGCAGCTCCACCAGGTCGAGGCCGGCGACCAGTTCGGTGACGGGATGTTCCACCTGCAGGCGCGTGTTCATCTCCATGAAGAAGAACTCGTCCGGACGGTCCGCGGGGACGATGAACTCCACGGTGCCGGCGCCCACGTACCCGACGCTGCGCGCCGTCTCGCATGCGGCGGCCCCGATGCGGGCACGCGTCGCGACATCCAGCAGGGGAGAGGGAGCCTCCTCGACGACCTTCTGATGCCGTCGCTGCAGCGAGCACTCGCGTTCGCCGAGGTGCACGATGTTGCCGTGGGAGTCGGCGATCACCTGCACCTCGATGTGCCGTGGCGTCGTGACGTAGCGCTCCAGAAACAGGGTGTCGTCACCGAAGGACGCCGCCGCCTCGCGCCGGGCGGCGGCGACCGCGGCCGGAAGCTGCGCCTCCTCCTCGACGACGTGCATCCCTTTGCCGCCTCCGCCCGCGGAGGGCTTGATGAGGACGGGGAAGCCGACTCCGGCAGCGCCGTCGATCAGCTCCGCGTCGGTGAGGCCGGCGCGCGCAAGACCCGGCACGGTGGGCACACCCCGGGCTTCCACCGTCCGCTTGGCCGAGATCTTGTCGCCCATGATCTCGATCGCCTCGGGGCTCGGGCCGATGAAGACGACGCCGGCTTCGGCGCAGGCGCTCGCGAAGGCGGCGTTCTCGGCAAGGAAGCCGAGACCGGGGTGGACGGCCTGCGCGCCCGTCTGCCGCGCGGCATCCAGCACGCGCTCGATGGACAGGTAGCTCTGGGCGGCGGGGGCGGGCCCGAGGCGCACCGCCTCGTCGGCGAGGCGGACGTGCACGGCATCCGCGTCGGCGTCGCTGAAGACGGCGACCGAGCGGATGCCGAGGCTCCGGAGCGTACGGATGATGCGCACGGCGATCTCGCCGCGGTTGGCGACGAGCACCTTCGTGATGGTGGTCATGCGATCACATCCGGAAGACGCCGTAGCCGGCGTCGGTCATCGGGACACGGGAGACGACGTCGAGGGCGAGTCCGAGCACGTCGCGGGTCTGCGCGGGCTCGATCACGCCGTCGTCCCAGAGCCGCGCGGTGGAGTAGTAGGGGCTGCCCTGGCGTTCGTACTGGTCGCGGATGGGCGCTTCGAACGCCGCCTTCTCCTCCTCGGTCCAGGCGTTGCCGGCGGCGCTGAGCTGGTCGCCCCGCACGGTGGACAGCACGGATGCCGCCTGTGCGCCGCCCATGACCGACACCCGTGCTCCCGGCCACAACCAGAGGAAGCGCGGCGAGTAGGCGCGACCGCACATGGAGTAGGTCCCGGCACCGAACGACCCGCCCACGACGACCGTAAGCTTGGGCACGCGGGCGCAGGCGACGGCGTTGACCATCTTCGCGCCGTGCTTGGCGATGCCGCCGTGCTCGTATTCGCGCCCCACCATGAAACCGGTGATGTTCTGGAGGAACAGCAGCGGGATGCCGCGTTGGTCGCACAATTCGATGAAGTGCGCCCCCTTCATCGCCGATTCGGCGAACAGGACGCCGTTGTTGGCGACGATGCCGACCGGGTGGCCGTGGATGTGTGCGAAGCCGGTGACGAGGGTCTCGCCGTACTCCTGCTTGAACTCCGCGAACCGGCTGCCGTCGACGAGCCGTGTGATGATCTCGCGCGCGTCGTAGGGAGTGGTCAGCTCGACCGGGACGACGTCGTAGAGGGTGTCGGCGTCGTGCGCGGGCGGATCGGCCGGGCCGAGATCGTACGGCAGCGCGGCGCAGCGCGGCAGCGTCTCGACGATGTCGCGAACGATCTGAAGGGCGTGATGATCGTTCTCGGCGAGATGATCGGTGACACCCGAGATGCGCGAGTGCGTCACCCCGCCCCCGAGTTCCTCCGCCGTGACGACCTCGCCGGTCGCGGCCTTGACCAGAGGCGGACCGCCGAGGAAGATCGTGCCCTGGTCGCGCACGATCACGGTCTCGTCGCTCATCGCCGGGACGTAGGCGCCGCCGGCGGTCGAGGAGCCCATCACCGCGGAGATCTGCGCGATGCCGTCGCGCGACAGCCGCGCCTGGTTGTAGAAGATGCGGCCGAAGTGCTCGCGATCGGGGAACACCTCGTCCTGGAGGGGCAGGAACGCGCCGCCGGAGTCGACGAGGTAGATGCACGGGAGGCGATTCTCGGCCGCGACCTCCTGTGCGCGCAGGTGCTTCTTCACCGTCATCGGATAGTACGTGCCGCCTTTGACGGTGGCGTCGTTGGCGACGACCATCACGTGCCGCCCGTGGACGAGGCCGATGCCGGCGATGACGCCGGCGGCGGGAGCGTCGCCGCCGTAGAGACCGTGCGCGGCGAGGGGGGCGAGCTCGAGGAACGGGCTTCCGCGGTCCAGCAGCAGGTCGATCCTGTCGCGAGCCAGGAGTTTGCCGCGGGCGGTGTGCCGCTGGCGCGCGCTGTCGGGGCCGCCCCGCGCGGCCTCCTCGCGCACCTCGCGCAGCGTCGCCACGAGCTCGCGGTACCCGTTCGTCGTCGTCGACACGGCATCCTCATTTCGGTTATCAATCAGTAACCCAATCAGGAACATAGCGCCTGAGGCGAGGATTGTCCACCGTCATCATCGATCTGGGACCGGAGCACGATGGTGCGGCACAATATTGCGATGAGCACGTCCGCCGAGCAGCCGCCGTCCTACTGGTACGTGGACGAGGACGCGCGCTCGACGTCGGTCATGGAGGCCATGCGCTCCTACCGGGCTGCCGAGGTCGCGATGCGGCGGAGGACCCAGCAGTCGATGGACATGGGGGAGAACGAGCTCCTCGTGCTGCGCTTTCTCGCACGCGCGCATATGCGCGGCGAGAACGTGACGCCCGTCACCCTGAGCCGCTATCTCGGGATCACGTCAGCGTCGACGACCGCGCTGCTGGATCGGCTCGAGAAATCGGGCCACATCACGCGCACGCCCAATCCGGACGACCGCCGCAGCGTCCTCATCCGATCGAGCGAGAAGTCCGACGACGAGGTGCGTCACACCCTGTCGGCCATGCACGAGCGCATGATGGCGGTCGTGCGGGAGATGGATCAGGACCAGCGCGACACCGTCATCCACTTCCTCGACGCGATGCGCGTCGCGGTCGATCACATCGACGCGTAGTCGCGAGCGCCCGCGGGGTCGGCGATATCGTCGGCGGCGCCGGTCGCCGCATCCAGGAAGGCCAGCACTGCTGCGCGACCGTCGTCGGAGAGCTGATCGATGGCGCGCGCGACACGGTCCTCGAACGCGTCGACGAGGGCGGCGACCTCGGCTGCCGCGCGCTCGGTCGGTGCGATGAGGATGCTGCGACGGTCGGTGGGGTGGCTCACGCGCTGAACGCTGCCGAGCCGCTCCAAGCGATCGAGCAGCGCCGTCGTCGATGCCGAGCTGATGCCCAGGTGGCGCGAGATCTCGCTCGGCTTGACATCGGTGCCCGCGCGGTCGCAGGCCAGCACGTACTGGAGAATGCGGAGTTCGTTCTCACCCAGGGCGGCATGGGTGCGCACGCGCTGATGCATCTGCGCGTCTGCCGCTCGAAAGCGTGCGAGCGCTTCCAGCACGGGGGCCGTGTCGGATGTGTGTGCGGTCGTCACCTCACTCACCTCCCAGAAGAAGTCGTCGCCGAAAAAGTCCGGTGTCACCAATATAGCTCATGAATTATCTCGCTTGACTAACTACTTATCCACGGAATAACCTTTCTCGTAACAGACCTGGCGTACCGCGCCACACGGAGGGAGTCACGATGGGACGCATGTACTACGGCAACAGCGCCGACGCCATCGAGATCGACGATGTCGACCTCGCCCACCTTCGGATGGTGACGATGACGAAGCTGCGCCGGTCGGAGGGCTTCAGCCTGACGTTCTCCTCGCCCGCCTACGGACGGACCGCCCTGTGGGTGCACAGTGCGATTCCCCTGCGCTTCGAGTTCGACGACGCGGAGCCGATTCGCCTCGACCCCGCGCGGGTGAACGAGATCGCCCAGGCGGCGGCTTCGGCGGCTGGAGTGGTGATGGAGCGTGCGCTGACCACCGCGCCGTCGCGCGCGGAGCTGGCGGCCGTCGCATGAGCATCATCGCTCCCGCGTCGCCGGGGCGCGTCACCTGGGCTCGCGTCAGCGAGGGCTTCTTCGTCGCCTCGCGTGCCGGCGACTACGTGGGCTGTGTGGAGGCCACGCCCGACGGTCACTTCGTCGGCTTCGACTCGCGATCGACCCCGGTGGGCCGCTACGTGAGCCTTGCGGAGGCCCAGCGCGCGGTGTTCACCGCGCACGCGGTGCGGCCCGAATCCGGTGTCGAGTCCTCGCCGCGGGCGCAGGTGCTGTGGCAGACAGCGGCAACGGTGAGCGGTGTCGTCGCGCTGGGAGCCTTGGCGACCGCCGTCCTCACGACTCCTCTGATCTAGATCGCGTGATCTAGACCGCGAGATCCCAGGGGCCTCGCGATGCTCAGACTCCGGCGGCGGTTGCCTCGGCGATGGCCTGCTCGGTGCGTCCCTGCAGGTAGCCGCACAACTCGGCGAGGTCGGACAGATCCGCTGACAGTCGCGCAACGCCCGTGGCATCGAGGTCGAAACTCTCGGTCCGGGGCTCGAACGTCACCATCCACCGCGGGTGGCCGTCGGCGATGACCGGCTGGATGTAGGTGACCGTGGACGCGTTGCTCAAGGCGACGACGACGAGGCCGGAGTCCGGTCCCGGAGTGAAGTCCTTCTCGAGAACCGATACGGAGGAGGCCTCGACGTTGCGGTCCTCGAGGTAATCGCGCACCCATGAGGCGACCGTTTCCTGGTTGCGATAGGGCATGGGGCCTCGATTCTCGGCTTCAGCGTGCCGGAAGGCACAAGCCCATTATGCCGCCCGTGGTCGCAGTGCACTCGACAGAAGCAGGGACATGGCCGCCACGGGGTCCGAATCATCGGCGAGCCAGCGGATCTGAACGCCCTCCCACCCCGTGATGACCAGGGCGGCCAGAGCGGTGTCGTCGCCGACGGGCGGGTCGATCCTTCCGGCGGCGCGATCGGCGGCGATCGCGCCGGCGTAGTCGGCGATGACGCGCGCGTACCGCTGGCGCAGCCAGTCGTGCGCCTCGTGTCCAGGGTAGGTGGCCTCCGCCGAGACGATGGAGAACATGCGCACCAGCTCGCGACGGTCGAGATTGCGTTCGACGATGCCCAGCACGGTCGGGATGAGTCCGTCGCGACGGGTGCGTGCGAGGAAGTCGGCATCTGCGGCATCCTCCTGCTCCAAGACCGCTGCCAGTAGCGACACCTTCGTCGGGAAGTGATGCATGACCGTCGTCAGGCCGAGCCCCAGTTCAGCGGCGATCTGACGCAGGGAACCTCCGCGGTAGCCGTGGGCGCTGAAGATCGCCGTCGCCGACGCGATGATCTCCGCGCGCCGTTCGGCCGACTTCGCGTACGGACCGCGCCGAGCCGGAGTCGGGGTCGTCATGGCATGACAGCGTACCGTGGCGCCCGCCGAAAAAACCGTGCATGTGCACGATATTCGATATAGGATGCCGTCATGGCAACGCAGGCACGGGAGTATCGCTGGGTCCGAGACGGCGCGACGGGGGCGCGGCGCATGCGCTACGGCGCCGACTACAACCCAGAGCAGTGGTCGCGCGACGTCTGGGCTGAGGACATGCGTCTGATGCGCGAGGCCGGAGTGAACGTCGTGTCACTCGCGATCTTCTCGTGGGCGCTGCTGGAGCCGCGTCCGGGCGAGTACGACTTCGCCTGGCTCGACGAGGTCATCGATCTGCTGCACGAGAACGGCATCGACGTCGACCTTGCCACGGCGACGGCGTCGCCTCCGGCCTGGCTGTCGCAGCGGCATCCCGAGATCCTCCCGCAGACCGAGGACGGCACCGTGCTGTGGCCGGGTGCGCGTCAGCACTGGCGGCCCACCTCGCCCGTGTTCCGCGAGCACGCGCTGCGACTGGTGCGCGCCCTCGCAGAGCGCTACGGCGATCACCCTGCGATCATCGCCTGGCACATCTCGAACGAACTGGGCTGCCACAACATCTACGACTACTCCGACGACGCCGCCCGGGCCTTCCGTGCGTGGCTGCGGCAGCGTTACGGCACGCTCGACGCCCTCAACGACGCCTGGGGAACGGCCTTCTGGTCGCAGCACTACACCGAGTGGGATCAGATCCTGCCGCCGCGCACCGCGCCCACGCACCGCAACCCCGGCCAGCGGCTCGACTTCGAGCGGTTCTCGTCGGACGCGGTGCGCGATCACCTGCGCGCCGAGGCCGCCGTGCTCGCCGAGGTGACGCCCGACATCCCGTTCACGACGAACTTCATGGTCGCGCAGAACGTTCGGGACATCGACTACCCCTCGTGGGCCGGGGATGTCGACTTCGTCTCCAACGACCACTACCTGCGGCCTGGCGAGGTCGGCCGTGATGACCTCTCCTTCTGGGCGAACCTCACCGGCAACATCGCCGAGGGGCGGCCCTGGTTCCTGATGGAGCACGCGCCGAGTGCGATCAACTGGCGCGAGGTGAACCCGCCCAAGCGGCCGGGCGTGCTGCTGCGCGACGCGCTGACCCACGTCGGGCACGGGGCGGATGCGGTCTGCTTCTTCCAGTGGCGCCAGTCCCGCGCCGGCGGCGAGCGGTATCACTCGGGCATGGTGCCGCACGCCGGCGAGCACAGCCGCGTGTTCCGTGACGTCGTGGCGCTCGGTGCACGTCTGCAGGAACTGTCGGAGGTCACCGGCTCGCACCGGGAGCGTGCACGCGTCGCGGTCGTCTTCGACTACGAGTCCTGGTGGGTCAGCGGGCGCGACTCGCACCCCACCGACGCGATCCGCTACGACGACGAGACGCTGGCCTGGTATCGCGCGCTGCTGGACCTCGGCGTGCGCGCCGACGTCGTTCCCGTCTCGGCATCCCTCGACGACTACGAGGTCGTCATCGCGCCGATGCTGCACGTCGTGCCCGATGCGTTGCGCACCCGGCTGGAGACCGTCGTGCGCAGCGGCCGCCATCTCGTGACGACGTACTTCTCCGGAATCGTCGACGAGCACGACCGGGTCTGGCTGGGCGGCTACCCCGGCGCGCTTCGCGAGGTGCTCGGCGTGACGGTCGAAGAGTTCGTGCCGCTTCTGCCCGAGGAGGAGGCCGTGCTCGCCTCCGGGGAACGGGCGGCGCACTGGAGCGAGCGGATCGCCCGCGTCGGTGCCGACGTCGAGGTGCTGGACACCTATGCGGCCGGCGACCTCGCCGGGATGCCCGCCGTCACCCGTCGCCGGGCCGGCGACGGGTCGGCGACCTACGTCTCCGCCGACCTCGGTCGGGAGGGCGCCCGCGCCCTGCTCGAGCGTCTCGCCGGTGACATCGACGCGCTCGCGGCGGATCCGCTCGCGACCGGAGGTCGTCTCGAGGTGATCGTCCGCCGCGGTCAGGCGCGTCGGCATGTGTTCCTCGTCAACCGCACCGACGAGGAGGTCGTCGTCGATGCCGGAGACGGTCTGCGCGTCGCCCCGCGCGGCGTGGAGGTGCTGACCCTTCCCGTCGGTGCGTCCGACGAGGCGGCCGTCGCGGCTGCGCACGGCAGGATGGTCTCATGAGAGAACGTGTCGCCTGGGATGCCGGAACGTGGACGAGTCCGCCGGCCGCGGTGAGTGAGCGGGACGGCGCGCTGGTGGTCACCGCCGTCGAAGGCAGTGACGCATGGCGCCGCACGGCGTACGGCTTCATCCACGACACCGAGCACGCGCTGATCGCACCGCTGCCGGTCGGGACGGCCATGGAGGTCGTCTTCGAGGCCGACTTCACAGCGCAGTTCGATCAGGCGGGACTGTTCGTGCGCGCCGACGATGAGCGCTGGATGAAGGCCGGAGTCGAGAACGCCGACGGTGTGCTCGGCGTCGGCGCCGTCGTCACCGACGTCATGTCGGACTGGTCGGTCGGGGCGGTGCCGGAGTGGGCCGGGCGGCCGTTGCGCGTGCGCGTGAGCCGTGGCGAGGATGCCCTCACGGTGCGTGCCGGCGTCGACGGCGAGCCGTTGCGTCTGGTGCGGGTCGCGCCGTTCCGCGGCGATCTCGACGCGCAGGCGGGACCGATGGTGTGCGCGCCGACGCGCGCCGGCCTCGAGGTCGTGTTCACCGAGTGGCTGCACACCGACGCCGACGCGTCCCTGCACTGATCACGCCCGCGGCTCGTACCGGCGCAGCTCCTGTGTGCGCGCGACGAGGTCTCGCAGCTGTTCGAGCTCTCCGTCGATCACGCCCGCCGCGCGTGCCTGGATCAGGACGTTGCCGAGCGCGGTCGCCTCGACCGGTCCCGCCACGACGGGCACGCCGCACCGATCGGCCGTGCGCTGACACAGCAGTTCATTGAGTGCACCGCCGCCGACGAGGTGGACGGTGCGCACGTCCACGCCGCCCAGCCGGGACGTGGTGGCGACGGCATCCGCGAAGGCCTGCGCGAGCGACTCGACGATCGCGCGCACGTACGCGGCGCGCGTGCGCGGCGGGGCGAGACCGTTCTCATCGCACCACGCGTCGATGCGCGCGGGCATGTCGCCGGGGGCGAGGAAGCGGGGGTCGTCGACGTCGAACACGGGCGCGGCGGATGCCGGCACCTGCGCCGCCGCGGCCAGCAGCGTCGCCAGCTCGACGTCCCCGCCATCGCGCGACCAGCCGCGGACGGCCTCGCTGAGGATCCACAGCCCCATGACGTTGTGCAGCAGGCGCACGCGCCCGTCGACGCCGCCCTCGTTGGTGACGTTCGCGGCGCGCACCGCGGGAGTCAGCACCGGATGGGCGACCTCGACGCCGACCAGCCCCCAGGTTCCGCACGAGATGTAGGCCGCGGCCTCGGCCCGCATGGGCACGGCGACCACCGCGGATGCCGTGTCGTGCGAGCCCACGGCGATGACCGGCGCGGTGCCGCCCACACTCGCGTGGACGTGGGGGAGGAGCTCTCCGATCCGCTCGCCCGGAGCGATGAGCGGCGGCAGTACGGCACGCGGCAGTCCGAGAGCGGACACGAGCTCGTCGTCCCATGTTCGCCTGCGCGCGTCGAGCAGCCCCGTCGTCGATGCGTTGGTGAGCTCGGCGCGGCGAGCGCCGGTGAGCCAGAAGGCGATGAGGTCGGGCATCAGCAGGACCGTGTCGGCGATCGTCATCAGCTCCCGCGGTTCGGCGGCCAGCTGGTACGCCGTCGTGAACGGCAGGAACTGAAGACCGTTGCGCGCGAACAGTTCGTCGCGTGCGATGGCGGTCTCCACCGTCGCCACGCCGCGGGCGGTGCGCCCGTCGCGGTAGTGGAACGGGATGCCGAGCAGCCGCCCGTCGCTCAGCAGCGCGTAGTCGACGGCCCACGAGTCCACCCCGATGCTCGCGATCTGCGGTTCGCGGCGGAAGGCGTCCCGCAGGCCGTGCACGGATGCGGCATAGAGCCCTGCGGCATCCCAGTGCAGGCCCGTGCCCAGGCGGATCGGATCGTTGGGAAACCGCGCCACCGTCTCGGTGTCGAGGATGCCGCGCCCGACCCGCCCGAGCACGACGCGCCCGCTGGTCGCGCCCAGATCGATCGCGGCGACCGCGCGTGGCGTGTGGATCATCGCAGGAACGCGGCCGCGACGCCGGAGTCCACCGGGACGTGCAGGCCCGTGGTGCGCGACAGCTCGGGTCCGGTGAGCACGAAGACCGCGTCGGCGACGTTCTCGGGCACCACCTCGCGCTTGAGGATCGTGCGGTTGGCGTAGAACTGGCCGAGATCCTCCTCCTTGACCCCGTAGGTCGCCGCGCGGTTCGCGCCCCAGCCCGCGGCGAAGATCCCGGAGCCGCGCACCACGCCGTCGGGGTTGACGCCGTTCACCCGCACCCCGTGTTCACCCAGCTCGACCGCGAGCAGACGCACCTGGTGCGCCTGGTCGGCTTTCGTCGCCGAGTAGGCGATGTTGTTCGGTCCGGCGAAGACGGAGTTCTTCGAGGAGATGTAGATGACGTCGCCGCCCATCCTCTGCGCGATGAGCGCCGCTGCGGCGGCCTTCGACACCAGGAACGAGCCCTTGGCCATGACGTCGTGCTGCAGGTCCCAGTCCTTCTCCGTCGTCTCCAGCAGCGGCTTCGACAGCGAGAGACCGGCATTGTTGACGACGAGGTCGACGCCGCCGAAGGCGAGGATCGTCTCGTCGATCGCGGCCTGGACGGCCTCGGCATCCGCCACGTTCGCCGCGACGCCGATCGCCACGTCCGGCCCGCCCAGCTCCGCGGCGGCGGCCCGGGCCTTCTCGAGGTCGAGGTCGGCGACCACGACGCACGCACCCTCGGCGGCCAGGCGTGCGGCGATCGCTTTGCCGATGCCGGAGGCCGCGCCCGTGACGAACGCGATGCGCCCCTGGTGGCTCTTCGGCTTCGGCATCCGCTGGAGCTTGGCCTCCTCCAGGGCCCAGTATTCGATGCGGAACTTCTCGGCGTCCGAGATCGGGGTGTACGTGGAGACCGCCTCGGCGCCGCGCATGACGTTGATGGCGTTGACGTAGAACTCGCCCGCCACTCGCGCCGTCTGCTTCGTCGCGCCGTAGGAGAACATCCCCACCCCCGGCACGAGCACGATGAGCGGGTCGGCGCCGCGCATCGCGGGACTGTCGGCGTCGGCGTGCGCGTCGTAGTACGCCCGGTAGTCGACGCGGTAGTCCTCGACCAGCTCGTGCAGGCGGGCGAGCTGGTCGTCGAGGGATGCCGTCGCGGGCAGGTCCAGCAGCAGCGGCTTCACCTTGGTGCGCAGGAAGTGGTCGGGGCAGCTCGTGCCCAACGCTGCGAGGCGTGGCGACGCCTCGGACGCGAGGAATTCCAGCACGGTGTCGCTGTCGGTGAAGTGACCGAGCATCGGACGATCGCTGGAGACGAGGCCGCGGATGGTGGGCGCGAGCGCCGCCGCGCGGGCACGCCGCTGCGCGAGGGGAAGGGCCTGGTAGCCGTCCCGAACTCCTCCGAACGGAGCCGGATCGCCGTGTTCGGCGAGGTAGGCGGCGGCCATCGCGATGATGGTCGAGGAGTTTCGCTCGGCCTCGGCGCTGGTCTCGCCCCATGCGGTGATGCCGTGGCCGCCGAGGATCGTGCCGATCGCCCGGGGGTTCTCGGCCCTGATCGCTGCGATGTCCAGCCCGAGCTGGAAGCCCGGACGGCGCCAGGGCACCCAGACGACCGCGTCGCCGAAGATCGCGCGGGTGAGCGCGGGGCCGTCGGCGGCGGTGGCGATCGCGATGCCCGCATCGGGGTGCAGGTGGTCGACGTGGGCGGCATCCACGAGCGCGTGCATCGCCGTGTCGATCGAGGGGGCGGCGCCGCCCTTGCCGTGGAGGCAGTAGTCGAACGCGGCGACCATCTCGTCCTCGCGGTCGACGCCGGGGTACACGTCGACGAGCGCGCGCACGCGGTCGAGGCGGAGCACGGCCAGTCCCGGCTCGGTGAGCGTGCCCAGGTCGCCGCCGGAGCCTTTGACCCAGAGCAGTTCGACGGGGGCTCCGGTGACCGGGTCGATGTCCGTGCCCTTGGCGGACGTGTTGCCGCCGGCGTAGTTCGTGTTCGCGGGGTCGGCGCCCAGACGGTTGCTCCGGGCGAGGAGTTCGGCGATGGTGGGGTTCGTCATCTCAGGCACCCCATCCCGCCTGCACGCCGCCGACGCGCTCGGCCGCACTGCGTTCCGCGTAGCCGGATGCCGCGTAGGCGGCCATCGGGTCGGCGGGAAGTCCCCGCTCCACGCGCCAGGCGGCCAGCTGAGGCCGGACATCCGTCTGGAACGCGTCCATGAGGATCGCGTTCGCAGCGAGCACGTCGTCGTTCTGCTGAGCGGCGCTCAGCGCCTCGCGGTCGAGCAGGAGTGCGCGCGCCGTCATCTCCTGCACGTTGAGCACCGAGCGGATCTGGCCCGGGATCTTGTCCTCGATGTTGTGACACTGATCGAGCATGAACGCGACATCCGGATTGTTCAGACCGCCGCCGCGGATGACCTCCACGAGGATGCGGAACAGCTGGAAGGGGTCGGCCGCCCCGACGATGAGGTCGTCGTCTGCGTAGAAGCGGCTGTTGAAGTCGAAGGAGCCGAGTCGTCCGAGTCGCAGCAACTGCATGACGATGAACTCGATGTTGGTGCCGGGGGCATGGTGGCCGGTGTCGAGGCAGACCATCGCCCTCTCGCCCAGGGCCGCCACCTGCACGTAGGAGGTGCCCCAGTCGGGAACGTCGGTGTGGTAGAACGCCGGCTCGAAGAACTTGTACTCCAACACGAGGCGCTGCTCGTCGCCCAGGCGTGCGTAGATCTGCTGCAGCGAGTCGTGGAGGCGATCCTGTCGGTCCCGCATGTCGTTCTGGCCGGGGTAGTTGGATCCTTCGGCCAGCCAGATCTTCAGGTCGCGCGAGCCCGTGGCATCCATGATGTCGATGCACGCGAGGTGATGGTCGATCGCCTTGCGGCGGATGCGTTCGTCGTGGTGCGTCAGCGCGCCGAACTTGTAGTCCTCGTCCTGGAAGGTGTTCGAGTTGACGGTGCCCAGGCGCACGCCGTGGTCTTCGGCGTGGCGGCGCAGGGCAGCGTAGTCCTCGACCGCGTCCCAGGGGATGTGCAGCGCGACGCTCGGTGCGAGCGCCGTGTGACGGTGCACCTGCGCGGCATCCGCGATCTTCTCGAATGGATCGCGGGGTGTGCCGAGGGTGGGGAAGACCCGGAAGCGGGTTCCCGAGTTGCCGAAAGCCCACGAGGGCAGCTCGATCGCCTGGGCGGCGAGGGTGGACAGGTTCTCTGGTGACAGCGTCGTCATTCTCGGGCTTCTCTCGACAGGCGTCTGATTCTCGAACGCGCATTGAATCGTTTCAAACGGTAGTGTCGTTGAAACGATTCGTCAAGATCGACAAGGGGCGGAGATGGGCGTCAGTGTGAAGGAGGTCGCTGCCGCCGCGGGCGTCTCGGTGGGCACAGTCTCCAACGTGCTCAACCGACCCGAGAAGGTCGCCGCCGAGACCGTGACCCGGGTGCAGAGCGCCATCGAGCGTCTCGGATTCGTGCGCAACGACGCGGCGCGCCAGCTGCGCGTGGGGCGCAGCCGCGCGATCGGGCTCGTCGTGCTCGACACCGCGAACCCCTTCTTCGCCGAGGTCGCCCGCGGGGCCGAGGAGCGCGCCGCGGCCGAGGATCTCGCGGTGCTGTTGGGCAACAGTGATCATCTGCGTGACCGCGAGGACGCCTACCTCGACCTGTTCCGCGAGCAGCGCGTCAACGGTGTGCTCCTCACGCCGACCGCGCGTGATGCGTGGCCGATCGAGCGGCTGCGCGCCGCGGGAATCCCCGTGGTGCTCGTCGACGCGGAAGATCACGAACGGCGGGTGCCTTCCGTCGCCGTCGACGACGTCGAGGGCGGATTCCTCGCCGCGGCACACCTGCTGGCCCTCGGCCGGCGTCGACTGGCCTTCGTCGGCGGGCCCGCCCACGTGCGGCAGGTCGCCGACCGACTCGCCGGCGCACGCCGTGCGCTCGACGCCGTCTCGGATGCGACGCTCGAGGTCGTCGACGTCGACGCGCTCACGGTGCTCGCCGGACGCCGTGTCGGCGACGCGCTCGCCGCCCGAGCGCCCGCGGATCGGCCCGACGCCGTGTTCTGCGCCAACGATCTGCTCGCCGTGGGGCTGCTGCAGGGGGCAGCGATCCTCGGCGGCATCCGCGTCCCCGAGCAGCTCGCCCTCATCGGCTACGACGACATCGATTTCGCGGCGACGGCCGTCGTGCCCCTCTCCTCCATCCGCCAACCCGCGCGGAGCATCGGGGCGAGCGCAGTGGAGCTGCTGCTCGAGACGCTCGACGATCCCGCGGCGACGCGCGCCGTCCGCTTCCGTCCGGAGTTGGTGGTGCGGGCCTCGACCGGCTCGTGAGCGCGGGCGCGACTCACTCGACGCTGCGCACCCACCTCTGCGCCGGCACCGCCAGGGTGCGCTCTCGCGCGCCGAGCACCGTGAGCGTGCGGTCGGTGTCGCCGAGATTCGCAGCAAGCAGCGTGGCCGCACCCCTGTCGTCGACCGCGCCCACCGCCCACAGCAGCCCGTCGCGACTGCCTCCGTACAGCAGCCTCTGCCCGGACAGCTCCGAGAGCGCGCGCACGGCGGCGGCGACGGGATAGGGGATGCCGCGCTCGTCGCGGATGCCGCGCGGACCCCACTCCTCGAAGAAGGCCAGGCTTGCGACACCGGGCACCGCCAGCGCCGCAGCGGAGGCGATCGTCCACGCGGCCATCGGCGCGCTGCGCTGGCGCGCGTCGTCCGGCGCGACCAGAGCCGCTCCGTACCCGCGGGTGAGCTCGCTCGTCGCCGGAGACGGCGCGGGCGTCGTCGCGACGTCGTTCACCCGCGGATGCAACGTGACCGGGCCGATGTGCACGGGCACTCCGGCCGCCAGAACGACGGCTTGTGAGGCGACGAGGCGCTGGATGCCGAGCGACTCGATCAGCTGGGCGGTTCCGGTGCTGTGGAAGAGGGGTGTGAGGCTGAAGGCGAGACCGTCGACCGTGTCGTCCAGGCGATGGTGCTCGCGATTGAGCTGGGTGAAGTGCGTCCGCACGCCCCCGATCACCGTCGCCGCCGCGACGTGGTGACCGCGGTGCGCGAGTGCGGCGCGCAGCAGCGCCGTCGCCTCCCGATCCGCGAGCTGGGCAGCATCGCCGTCGAGCCAGAAGGCGCCGAGGCGGGAGACATCGTGGTGTGCGAGCGCGGCGACGGCGCGATCCAGCGCGTCCACGGTCGCTTCTCGCGCTTTCGAGGCGGACGGCAGCAGCAGCCGCACATCCAGGCGTCCGCCCGACCGTGCCGCGCGCTCGAGCGCGGCCGGCCAGCCGGCCCATCCGAGATCGAGCTCGACGAGCACGGGGAGTGATCCGACCGCGTCATCCGCGCGTGGCTCGGGTGCAGGATCGGCTCCCGTGGCCGCCCCGACGGCGATCTCCGGAAAGCGGCCGGCGGTGATCAGAGCGACCGCGTCCGTCTGTGGGGCGGGGGCCTCCGCGGCGGGTGCGGGCGTCGCTCGCCGGGCCGTCACCCTCACCGCCTGCGTGATCCGTGCGCCGGCGGCCAGCTGCACCGGGAACGGGAGAGCGAGCGGCCTGCTGTAGGTCTTGAACGAGGCGTCGGTCCAGTTGCGCTGGTCTTCCATCTCGAAGACGTCGCCAGAGAACACGACCTCGACCGCGAGGCCGGCGTGCGTCCATCGCAGCGCGCCGATGTCGAGAACGGGTTGGTGGGGGCTGATCGCGCGGGGGAACGTCGTCGACTGCTCGCTGCCGTCGGTGTGGGTCACCGACAGCGTGGTACCCGCCACCGTCGGCGGGTGGAGGACCACGAGTCCGGTGCGATTCGTCTCGAAGGGCTGCGTCGTCTCGAGATCGCACGCGACGGTCAGCGTGGATTCCGCCGCGTGCACGCGGACCGTGCCGACGAAGGAGGACCCGTGACCGCGCGAGCGCACGTGCAGCGTGAGCGACGCGTCGTGCTCCTGGACGCGTTCGACGACCAGTGCAACGGTGTTCCAGTCGCGGTCGCGGACCACGGCGCGCACCGACCGGAGGACCAGCGCACCGTCGACCGAGATGTCGGCGAGCTCGTCGCCGCGCAGGTCCAGCGACCAGCGCCCCGCGCTCCAGCGCCGCGGATCCTCACCCCACCACTGCTCCGTCACAGCGACGTCATGCCCCCGTCGACCTGGAACGTCGCACCCGTCGCGAAAGCGCCGTCGTCGGACGCGAGGTAGACCATGATGCCGGCGACGTCGTCGGGGGTGCCCGCCCGTCCGATCGGGATGCGCTCGACGATCGCGGCCCGTGCCTCGGGATCGTCGGTGATGGCCGCCACCAGCGGCGTCTCGGTGTACGCAGGCTGCACGGTGTTCACACGGATGCCGGTGCCGGCGTACGCCGCAGCCGCCGTGCGCGCGAGGCCGTGCACGCCGGCCTTCGACGCACTGTACGCGGTGAAGTCCCTCCCCTCCCCGTTGACCGCCGTCGGGCTGCCGGTGAGGATGATCGAACCGCCGCCGCGGGCCAGGAGCGAGCGGACCGCGTACTTGACCGTCAGGAAGGTGCCGGTGAGGTTGACGTCGATCGTGCGGCGCCAGACGTCGAGGTCGAGGTCCGCGATGGGCGCGTCGTGGCCGAAGAGTTGCACGCCGGCGTTGGCGACGACCACATCGGGCGCCCAGCCGGCCGCGTGCACCTCCGCGAACCCCGCGGCCACCGACGCCTCGTCGGAGATGTCCATCGTCAGCGCTCGCGCAGCTGCGCCGATGCGCGCGGCTGCCTCGGCGGCCCCGTCGCCGTTGCGATCGGCGAGGATGACGCGGGCTCCCTCCCGGGCGAACCGTGTGGCGACCGCCAGGCCGATACCCAACGCGCCACCCGTGATGAGGGCCGTCTTGTCGTTCAGCTGTCCCATGGGGTCCTCAGTTCTTCGGCGCGAGCGGGCGCTCGATGCGGTCGAGGTGGAGCATCCGCGCGAGGTTCTTATCGAGCTCGTCGTCGCGGAAGATCTTCTTCCAGTCATCTTTGATGATGCTCTCGCGACCGTAGTCCATCGCGATGAGGCAGGCGTCGCTGAAGGGGTTGTCGCCGCGGAGCCCATTGGCCAGCGCCACCTGCGTGTGCCCGTACAGGATGCTGCGCGCCGCCGCCTCGGGAACTCCCATCGTGTGGATCGCCTCATGCAGGGCCTCGTTCAGGAGCGCGCCGATCATGCAGGCGACCGTCTCGACAAGCGTCGGCTCGAGCTGGGCGAGCTGCTTGACGCTCACCCAGTGCACGTCCACGACGGGTGCGTAGATCGCCCGCACCGTGTCCTCGACGATCGCCCTCTTCTGCGGGTCGTCGCTCTCGATCGCGGCGATCGCGTCCTGCGGTGCGGCGACGCCGCCGAAGGTGTCGGCCCATTCCTCGGCGCTCTGCCGCTGGAGGAACACCGACGGATGACAGGGGTGCGCGACCGCCTGCACGATGTCGTCGCGCGTCGTCAGGAGCCCGGCATAGGCGGCGGCGGGGTCGAGGGTCAGGACGATCGTGCCCGGTCGCAGCTGGGGCACGAGCTCCGCGGTCACCGGCGCCAGAGCGAGATCGGGCACGGCGAGCACGACGATGTCGGCGTCGACGACGGCAGTGGCGGCGTCGGACAGCGTGCGACCCGCGGCGAGGACGCGCTCGCGACCGGCCGGCGAGGTCTCGACGTAGTGGACCGTGTGGGCGGTGCGTACGAGGTTGTCGGACACGCGCGTGCCCATCTTGCCGCCGGCGCCGAAGACGGCGATGGTGTGGCTCACGGGGTTCTCCTCAGGTATTCCAGGGTGGTGCGGGTCCAGTCCCGCTCGGTGCGGATGGTGGTCTCGGCGTCGCCCTGCCACGGCAGCCAGTGCTCGACGATCTCGTCGATGCCGCGCTCGACCGGGCGGACGGTGGCGCGCAGGTGCGCGTAGTCGTGCAGTCCTGTCCCCATCGGGGCGCCGGCGTAGGTGAAGCCCACCCATCCGTCGCGCCGGCTGAACGCGAAGTCCTTGACGTGCACATTGCGCGTGGCGGATGCCGCGGCCTCCACGCAGGCGCGGGGATCCTCGAGCCGGGCGACCACGTTGGCGGGATCGAGGCAGATGCCGAGGTGCGCGCTGCCGACATCGTCGATGAGGCGCACCAGATCATCGGTCGCGACCTGCTCGTACGTCTCGAGCGCCAACGTGACCCCCGCCTGTTCGTACGAGGACACGGTCGCCGTCAGCCACGCCCGGGCCTCGGACGGCGACGGCTGCGCGTGGGGTGCGCCGACCATGGTGCGCACGAGGTCCGCCTCGAAGACCGCGGCGAGGCGGAGGTAGCGCTCGAGATGTGCGGGGGAGATGCCCTTGGTTCCGAGCTGGATCCGCAGGCCCAGCTCGCGGGCGACGCCGGCCGCGGTGCGCAGCTCGGCATCCGTCATGGCCTCCAACGGCGCGTAGTCGCAGATCTGGAACAGTCCCACATCGAGCGCGCGCGTCGCGTGGAAGGCGTCGATGAGGCTGAGTGGCTTCGGGGCGCGATCGGAGTGCTGCCAGAAGAACGCGTAGGTGCCGAGCCCGATCACGGTGTCGACGTCCGTGTGAGGGCCGCCGCCTCGTCGACCACGGCGGCGAGCGCCGCGGGGTCGTGCGCGAAGCGGCCGAGGAACACGCCGTCGACGTCGCCGTCCAGTCGCGTGAGCAGGCCGGGACCGGCGGAGCCGCCGTAGATGACACGGGAGCCTCCGCGCGCGGGATCGGCGTCGAGCGCAGCGCGCAGGGCGCGGGTGACGACGCGGATGTGATCGGTCGGTGCCGGCTCGGGAGCGCCGATCGCCCAGACGGGCTCGTAGGCGACCACCACGGGCGCCGCCGGAGCATCGGCGAGGGCCGTGCGCAGCTGTGCGAGCGTCGCGGATGCCGCGGCATCCGGGTCTTGCCGGCTCGTCTCACCCACGCAGAGAAGGGGAGTGAGGCCCTCGCTGAGTGCCGAGGACGCTTTCGCCGCCACGTCCGCGTCGGTCTCGCCCCGCAGCCGCCGGCGCTCGGCGTGCCCGATCTCGACGAGCGTGACTCCGGAAGCGGACAGTTCGGAGGCGGGACTCTAGAGGATCCCCGGGACCGAGCTC
>NZ_BADB01000220.1:0-12443 GCF_000333415.1 Microbacterium sp. B24
ATTCGAGCTCGGTCCCGGGGATCCTCTAGAGTCCTGTCGTATGCCGACGCCCACCCCGGCACGGAGGTCGCTGTCGTCTCGATGGCATCGGAGGAGGCTGCGGCCACCATCCGCAAGGGGCTCGCGATGGGCGCGGCATCCGCTCTGCAGGTCGTCGACCCGGCGCTGGCCGGCGCAGATCTGAGCGTGACCGCGGCCGTGCTCGCCGCTGCGGTGCGGCGAGCCGGGTTCGACCTGGTCATCACCGGCAATCTCTCCACCGACGGCACCGGCGGCGTCCTTCCGGCGATGATCGCCGAGCACCTGCAGGTGCCGCAGGCGACCGCGCTGTCGTCGGTCACGATCGGCGAGGGGGAGATCACCGGCACGCGCGCCACCGACTTCGGCACCGCGCAGGTCAGTGCGACGCTGCCGGCCGTCATCTCGATCACCGAAGCCCTCCCGGATGCCCGGTTCCCGAACTTCAAGGGCATCATGGCGGCGAAGAAGAAGCCGTTCGAGACCGTGTCGCTGGCCGACCTCGGCGTCGACGTGGACCCGTCCGCGGCCGCGCAGTCGATCATGACGGCGGTCGCCGAGAAGCCTCCGCGCGGTGCGGGAATCAAGATCGTCGATGAGGGCGACGCGGGCGACAAGCTCGCCGCCTTCCTCGTCGAGAACCGACTGGCCTGAGAACGGTGCTGGGAACGATGACGATGGAGAACGTGATGGTGGATGTCGCCTCGGACGCGATTCTCGTGCTGCTGGATGTCACCCCGGCCGGTGAGCTGGCCGGCTCGGCCGCCGGACTGCTCGGCGCCGCCGCCGGCATCGGCACGCCGGTCGCGCTGGTCGTCGCCGGTGAGGAGGCGCATGCCGCACTCGCCGAGGCGGCGGGTGCGCTGGGGGCTGCGGTCGTGCTCACCGCGGGGCTGGGCGGTGCGGACGGATCGCTGACGGTTCCTCTGGTCGATGCCGTGGACGCGGCATCCGCGCTCGTGAAGCCCGACGCCGTGCTCGTGTCGAACTCCATCGAGGGCCGCGACATCGCCGGACGCTACGCGGCGCGCGCGCGCGCGGCTCTGGCCGTGGACGCGGTCGGCGTCTCCCGCGACGACGAGGGCGTGCTCGCGCAGCATTCCGTCTACGGCGGGGCGTACAACGTCACGAGCGCAGCCACCTTCGGTCCTCTCGTGGTCACGGTGCGCCAGGGGGCGGTCGACGCCCGTGCCGCGGCCGTCGCCGAGCCGCGGGTGGTGCCGCTGGAGGTCGCCGCCTCAGGCGCGCCGGCGGCGCGCATCACCGGATTCGAAGCCGAGGTCGCGGCGTCGTCGCGGCCGGAGCTGCGCGGCGCGGCGAAGGTCGTCTCGGGAGGGCGCGGACTCGGCTCGGCCGAGAAGTTCGCGCTCGTCGAACAGCTCGCCGATGCCCTCGGCGCGGCTGTGGGCGCGTCTCGCGCGGCCGTGGATGCCGGATACATCCCCTACTCGCACCAGGTCGGGCAGACCGGGGTATCGGTGTCGCCCCAGCTGTACGTGGCTCTCGGCATCTCGGGGGCCATCCAGCACAAGGCCGGCATGCAGACCGCGAAGACGATCGTCGCGATCAATAAAGACGGCGACGCCCCGATCTTCGACATCGCCGACTTCGGCATCGTGGGGGACGTGTTCACGGTCGTCCCGCAGCTGATCGCCGCCCTCGACGCCAGGAAGGCCTGATGGCGACCGGCGGATCGTCCATGCGCCGCGGCTTGCCGCGCGTCGCCGGTGGAGAACCGTGGCCGCCGGCCGCGAGCGCGCCCGCCGAGGCCGTCGTGGACGCCTCTGCGCCCGCGGCAGCGGTCGTCGAGGCGGCAGCGGGGCGACCCGCCGAGCCGTCGACGGGCTCGGGCGAGCCGCCGGCGCTCGCGACGGCGTCCGCGCCCGAGCGCAGCGGGACGACGGTCGTCCGCCGCGGCCTGCCCCGCGTCGCCGGCGGCGAGCCGTGGCCGTCCGCGGTCGTCGTGGCTGCCGCGGGCCCGGGGCCGACGCCCGCTGAGGTCGCCTCCGCCCCTCCGGCGCCCCCGCTCGCCGCCGCCCCTTCGGCGCCCCCGTTCGCCGCCGCCGACGGTGACACCTCCGTGCGCCGCGGGCTGCCGCGCATCGCGGGTGGCGACGCGTGGCCACCCGCCGGCACCGCCGCCGCCGTGTCTTACCCGATCGCCGCCGTCTCTTCCCCGGCCGCCGCCGATGCTGCGGCGGACGGCGCGGGCGCTGCTGCCGAGGAGGCCGCCGCCGCGGCCGACCTCCCGCTCATTGGCACCGCCACCGAGGGGCCGCGCGCCCCGTTGAGCGTTCCGCAGACCGCGTGGGCCGGTCGCGCCGCGTCGCGTCGGCCGCAGCCGAAGCCCGAGCCGCAGCGGATCGGGCCTTTCACGAAGACGCAGTGGGCGGGCGCCGTCGTGGTCGGCGGAATCGGCCTGCTGTTCGCGGCGGGTATGGCCGTGCTCGCGGTGCGATTCCTGCTGAGCCTGGACGGCATGCGCGACTTCCTCGCGACCTACCCCGGGGAGTACCACCTGCCTGCCGGTGCGCCCGTCGGCATCCCCGCGTGGCTCGGCTGGCAGCACTTCTTCAACGTCTTCCTGATGGTGCTGATCATCCGCTCGGGGCTCACGATCCGCCGCGAGAAGCGGCCGAGCGTCTTCTGGGCGCCGAAGAACAACCCCAAGGGCAAGACGAGCCTGACGATCTGGTTCCATCAGGCGCTCGACATCCTGTGGCTCATCAACGGCGCCGTCTTCATCGTGCTGCTGTTCGTCACCGGTCAGTGGATGCGGATCGTCCCCACGAGCTGGGAAGTCGTCCCCAACGCGCTCAGCGCCGCGCTGCAGTACGTCTCGCTGGACTGGCCGACCGAGAACGGCTGGGTCAACTACAACGCGCTGCAGCAGCTCGCCTACTTCTCGACCGTCTTCATCGCCGCCCCGCTCGCCGCGATCACCGGCTTCCGGATGAGCGGGATGTGGCCGAAGAAGAACCTGAAGCTCAGCGCCGCCTACCCGATCGAGTGGGCGCGCAGGGTGCACTTCCCGGTGATGCTGTTCTTCGTCGTGTTCATCGTCATCCACGTCGTTCTCGTGCTCGCGACCGGGGCGCTGCGCAACCTCAACCACATGTACGCCGCGCAGGGCTCGGTCGACCCGACGGCCTATGCCGACAACTGGACCGGCTTCTGGCTGTTCGTGGTCTCGCTCGTGGTCATCGCCGCCGCGTGGGTCGTCGCCCGCCCGCTCGTGCTCGCCCCGATCGCCCGCCTGTTCGGCACGGTCAGCGGGCGCTGACGCGCGCGATCAGCGTCCCGACAGTGGCCGCCGCTCAGCCGAGCATCTCCGCAGAATGCGACGAACTCCGCATCCGATCGGCGATCTGGATGCGGAGTTCGTCAGAATCTGCGGAGTTCGTCAGCGCGGTGGGGCCGGCAGAACCCGCGACGCGGCAGGCGCGATCAGCGCACGAAGCGGACCTCGGTGAGCGTCTCGCCGAGGAACGGCTCGGTGTGCGTGGCGCCGTCGAGCGTGAAGCCGTTGCGCGCGTAGAAGCGGTGAGCACGCGGGTTGTCCGCGGCGACCCAGAGGTAGAGCTCCTCGTCGGCGTCGACCGTCGCGTCGAACAGCTGCTGCCCGATGCCGGTGCCGTGGAACTGGTCGAGCAGGTAGATGAAGTAGAGCTCACGCGTGCGCGGAGCGTCGCGGTCGCGCGCCGGGCCCGAGCCGGCGAATCCGACGATCTCGCCGCCGACGAGGGCGGCGAACATCTTGAACTCGGGGCCCTGCTGGGCCCAGTGCGTCCACAGCTCGGCGAGGCGCTTGGGAGAGACGTTCTCGAGAGCGGCCTTGCTGATGAGGTGGTCGTAGGTCTCGTGCCAGCACGTCGCGTGGACCCGTCCGAGGGCCTCGGCATCCACGTCACGAACGGGACGGACGACGGTGTCGGTCTGCGCGGTGATGTCGGTGGGGGCTTCCATGGCCAGACTCTACGGCGGCCCTTCCGATTCACGAAATCGATGGATGCCGCGCTCCACCCTCGTCGCGGCGACACCACGAGGACTGTGGGAAGCCCACAAGAGATGCCGGGAGCCCATCGGGGAATCCGCTAGCATCGCGCTTCGTGAATGTATGGTGGCGGACCCTCCTGACGATCTGGCGCGCGAAGGTGCTGCTGCATCGGCGCGGCCCCATGCCGCCACGCAGTGTCGGTCGGCTGCGGCTTCGGACGCTGCCCACCGACATCGATCTGCTCGGCCATATGAACAACGGTCGATACGCCTCGCTGTTCGACCTCGGCCGCTTCGACCTGCTGATCCGCACCGGCATCTGGGATGCGATGAACGCGCAGGGCTGGTACGCGGTGGTCGCCAGCGAGACGGTGACCTTCCGCAAGTCGCTGCAGCTCTGGCAGCGCTTCACGGTCGAATCCCGCCTGTACGCCCACGATGACAAGGCCGTCTACCAGATGCACCGCGCGGTCGTGGACGGCGAGGTCTATGCCGAGATGATCGTCCGCGCGCGCTTCCTGCGCCGCACCGGCGGCGTGGTGAACACCGACGAGCTCTTCGAGGCGCTCGAGCGGCCGGATGATCTCCCACCGCTGCCGCAGTGGGTGGCCGACTGGGCTCGCGACAGCGCGCTGCCCTCGACGAAGGCCCCCGCGCCGAGCGAGTGGGACTGATCCCGCAGGGATGCCGGCGTCAGACCCGACGCGCGACGAACGCGTCGGCGAGAGCCTCGCGGACGCTGCGGATGCCGGGACGGTTGCGGCTGGATCGGCGAGCCGCCGTGAAGATCTCACGCGCCGGGTCGCCCGGAAGCGCGCTGAGGTGCACCGGGGGCGCACCGCCGGCCCACAGCAGATCGGGCAGCAGTCCGACGGCGTGACCGGTGGCGATCAGCTCGGCATGCCCGCTGAGATCGGCGAGCTCGAAGCGGACATCCGGCTCGAACCCGGCGGCGCGGCACTGCTGCATCGCCCACTCGCGCGCCGCCGTGCCGCGCGGCTCCATCACCCAGGCGTGTTCGGCCAGGTCGGCCAGCGGCCCGATGGCGCGCGCCGTCGCCAGCCGGATCGGGTCGACGCCGAGCAGATCCCGATCGAGCGCCGATCGATGCGGGCGAGTGAGCCCCGGGTACTGCTCGGCGATCGCGAGGTCGAAGCCGCGCGCTCCGAGCTCGAACAGCCCCTCTTCGGGCGGCAGCTCGGAGATCTCCACGCGCAGGCCCGGCGTCCGCTCGGCGAGCAGGGTCAGGGCTGCGGGCACGAGAGCGCGGGCGGCCGTCTGCAGCACGGCGAGACGCACCGGTGCGATCCCGAGGCGGGTGTCTTCCAGTTCGCCGCGGATCTCCTCGTCGGCATCGAGGGCGCGCGCCGCGTAGGCGGCCAGCGCCTCGCCGTGCGCGGTCAGCCGCACGCGGCGTCCATCCGGAGCGAGCAGCGCCACTCCCGCCTCGCGCTCCAACTGCGACAACTGCTGCGAGATCGTGGACGGGCTGTACGCCAACGCCTGTGCGACGGCGGCGATCGTGCCGCGCTGGGCGAGTTCGTGCAGCAGTCGGAGGCGTCTCAACTCGAACACGCGCGCTCCTTCCGTCACCCGTCGCCGTCGTCTCGGCTGCGTCGTGGTCGCGCCGGAGAAAACATCGCCGTCATCGAACGATATCCGTCAAAGATCATCGCTTTTGCCGAATCATATGCGTGCCTCACGCTGGACGCATGGACACAGTGCACTCTGGAGACGTGACCGACGACACCACCACGCCTCCTTCGGCATCCGCGCTCGCCGACAGCGCCATCTCGCTGGCGCGACGCTGGGTGGACGAGTCTGCGGCTGCCGACGTCGATCCCGCCGCCGAACGGCTGGCGGGCGTGCTCAAGGATCCGCACGGGCTGCCGTTCACGATCGGCTTCGTCGACGGTGTCATGCGTCCCGAGTCGTTGAGCGCCGCCGCGGCGAACCTGCAGCGCGTCGCGCCTCTGGTTCCGCAGTTCTTGCCCTGGTACCTGCGGGCGGCGGTGCGCACCGCGGGTGCCGTCGGGCCGATTTTTCCGGCGCCGACGGTGCCGATCGCGCGCAAAGCGCTGCGCGAGATGGTCGGGCACCTCATCGTCGATGCCCGGCCCGACAAGCTGGGCCCCGCTCTGACGGCCATCCGGGAATCCGGTGCGCGCCTCAATCTGAACCTCCTGGGCGAAGCCGTGCTGGGCGAAGCCGAAGCGCTGCGCCGCCTGGAGGGCATCCACGATCTCATCCGTCGCGACGACGTCGACTACGTCTCGGTGAAGGTGTCGGCCATCGCGAGCCACATCTCGATGTGGGCCTTCGACCAGGTCGTCGACCGGGTGGTCGACCGCCTGCTCCCGCTGTACCTGACGGCCGCCTCCTCGGCGGGGCCCGAGTCCGCTCAGACGTTCATCAATCTGGACATGGAGGAGTACCGCGACCTCGACCTGACGATCGCGGTGTTCACCCGGCTGCTGGAGGATCCGCGGCTGCGTGACCTGGAGGCGGGCATCGTCCTGCAGGCCTACCTTCCCGATGCGTTGCCGGCCCTGCGGCAGCTCACCGCCTGGGCTCAGCAGCGGGTCGACGGCGGGGGCGCCCGTATCAAGGTGCGACTCGTCAAGGGCGCGAACCTCGCGATGGAACGGGTGGATGCCGTCATGCACGGCTGGCCGCTGGCCACCCATGCGAGCAAGCTCGACGCCGACGCCAGCTACCTCCGGTGCCTCGACGAGGCGCTGCGGCCGGAGAACTCGCGCGCGGTGCGCCTCGGCGTCGCCGGCCACAACCTCTTCGACATCGCGTACGCGTGGTTGCTCGCGGGGGAGCGCGGCGTCCGGGACGACGTCGAGTTCGAGATGCTCCTCGGCATGGCACAGGGACAGGTGGCGGCGGTCTCGCGCGAGGTCGGCCACGTGCTGCTGTACTTGCCGGTCGTGCGGCCTGACGAGTTCGATGTGGCCATCAGCTACCTCGTGCGCCGATTGGAGGAGAACGCGTCGAGCGACAACTTCCTCTCGGCCGCTTTCGATCTTGCCGAAGATCCGGCGATGTTCGCGCGGGAGCGCGACCGCTTCCTCGCCTCGCTGCAGCGGGCGGCCGACCCCGCGCTTCCCGTCGGGCCACAGCGCACGCAGACGCGGCGGGACGACGCGGCGAGCGGCGGAGCGACCCCCGCCCTCACCCGTCCGGAGCCCGCAGTCGAAACGGCGGAGGGAGCCGCCGACGGCGATCTGACGCAGGTGGTTCTCGGCATCGCCGACGGTCGGGGTGACGGCGGGTCGTTCGTCGACACCGCGGTCTTCGACCTCCGTGAATCCGTCCGCGCCGAGGGTGCGCCGGGGTTCGCGAACGCGCCCGACACGGACCCCGCGCTGCCGGCCAACCGTGCCTGGGCCGACGAGATTCTGGCGCGGATCGCCGGGTCGAGCGCCGGAGAGTCGACCATCGCCGCTGCGCGCATCGACGATTCGGCGTCGCTCGAAGAGACGGTCGCGCGCGTTCGGGCCGCCGCCACACGGTGGGGCGCCGTGCCCGCGGACGATCGAGCGAAGGTTCTGCGGGCGGTCGCGCGTGCGCTCGAGGCTCGGCGCGGCGAGCTCATCGAGGTGGCCGCGAGCGAGACCGGCAAGGTGTTCGCCGAAGCCGATGTCGAAGTCAGCGAAGCCGTCGACTTCGCCAACTACTACGCCGCGACGGCGCGCGAGCTCGATCGGGTGAGCGGCGCGGTCTTCGTGCCTGCGGCGCTCACGGTGGTCGCGCCGCCCTGGAACTTCCCCGTCGCGATCCCCGCCGGCGGAGTGCTCGCTGCGCTCGCGGCGGGCTCGGGTGTCGTGTTCAAGCCGGCTCCTCAGGCGCGCCGCTGCGCGGCCGTGGTCGCCGAGGCCGTCTGGGCGGCGTTGGACCTCGAGGGCGTCGACCGCGACATCCTCGCGCTGGTCGACGTCGACGAGGAGGAGCACGGCCAGCAGCTGATCGCGCACCCCGACGTGGATCGTGTGATTCTCACCGGCTCGTGGGAGACCGCGCAGCTGTTCCGCTCGTGGCGGCGCGACCTGCCGCTGCTCGCCGAGACGAGCGGCAAGAACGCCATGATCGTCATGCCCTCCGCCGACCTGGATCTCGCGGCGTCCGATCTGGTGAAGAGCGCCTTCGGTCACGCCGGGCAGAAGTGCTCCGCAGCCTCGCTCGCGATCCTGGTGGGACCGGTGGCGCGCTCCGAGCGGTTCGCGCGCCAGCTCGTCGATGCCGTCCGCTCACTGCGCGTGGGAGCGCCCTCCGACCCGTCGAGCGAGGTCGGGCCGGTGATCGAGACGCCGCGCGGCAAGCTCGAGTGGGCCCTCACGACCCTCGAGGAGGGTGAGAGCTGGCTGGTCGCTCCCGAACTCATCGAGGGTTCGGCCGACGCCGATGCTGCTCTGGCCGGGCGCCTGTGGCGGCCCGGCATCCGCGTGGGGGTGCGGCCGGGGTCGCGCACGCATCTGGAGGAGTTCTTCGGCCCGATGCTCGGCATCATGCACGCCTCCTCGCTGTCGGAGGCGGTCGAGATGCAGAACGCCGTCGCGTACGGCCTGACGGCGGGGCTGTACACCCAGGACCCCGCCGACCTCGAGCTGTGGCTCGATCAGGTCGAGGCGGGCAACCTCTACGTCAACCGCGGCATCACCGGGGCGATCGTGCAGCGTCAGCCCTTCGGCGGCTGGAAGCGCTCGTCGGTCGGCGCCGGCACGAAGGCCGGCGGCCCGAACTATCTGATCGGACTCGGCTCGTGGCGGCCCTCGGCGGGTGGCGCGCCGTCATCGACGCTGCACCTGCGTGGGCTGGATGCGCGCATCACGACGCTCATCGAGTCCGCCCAGCCCTCGCTGGACTACGAGGCCTTCGAGTGGCTGCGCCGGGGTGCGCTGTCGGACGCGGTCGCCTGGGATCGGGAGTTCGGCCGCGTCAAGGACGTGTCACGGCTCGGTGTGGAGCGGAACCTCTTCCGGTATCGGCCCGTCGAGGTGGCGGTGCGCGCGACGAAGGATGCCGCGTGGCAGGCCCTGCTGCGCGTCGTGGTGGCGGGCGTTCGCGCGGGTGGCGGGATGACGATCAGCGCACCGGTGGGGCTTCCGGCCGGCGTGCGTCGCGCGCTCGGGGATCTCGACATCGCGGTGTTCGTCGAGACCGACGAGCAGTGGATCGAGCGCCTGCAGGCGGCACGCGAAGATGGTGACGCACCGCGCGTGCGGCTGGTCGGGCCTGCGGCATCCGTCGCCCGCGTCCACGACGCCCTCGCCAGTGCGACCGACGGTGACGTCGACATCGCCGTCTACGCCGGAGAGGTCACCACCGCCGGCCGCATCGAACTGCTGCCGTTCCTGCGCGAGCAGGCCGTGTCGATCACTGCGCACCGCTTCGGCAACCCCGACGACTGGAGCGCGGAGGTCATCTGATGCGGCCGGCGTTCGTCGAGGTCCGTGAGCTCTCGGCATCCGACGTCGATCGGATCGAGGCGGATGAGCCAGCCGGCAAGGGCTTCGTCCGCGAGATGTGGCGGCTTCAGGTGCTCGGCCGCAGCATGCTGCTGGTCGCGTGGGTCGGCGACGTCCCGGTCGGGTCGGGACAGCTCGATCTCGGCGCGGCGCCGATCGAGCTGAAGAACCTGAACGTCCGGCCGGACCGCCGGGGTCAGGGCGTCGGCACGGCGCTCGTCGTCGCCGCCGAAGCGTGGATGTGTGCACACGGCCATACCCGGTTGAGCCTGGGCGTCGCCGTGGACAACCCCGCTGCGCGGCGCCTGTACGAGCGCCTGGGCTACGTCGCAACGGGTGAGATGTCCACGGTCACCTATGACTATGTGGATGCCGAGGGCCTGGCGCGCACGGCGACCGAGACCGACGAGCGCCTCGTGAAGGTGTGGAACGCAACTGTCGTCGACGCCCCAGCGAGAGAAACAACTTATCTTTCTGGCGATGGAAGGTCGCGCGAGCGAGCATGATTCTGGCGCATCTGGGGAGCGCCAGACGGGGATCGGCTCACGCGCGGTTGCGCGTCCGATCGGACCGTCTTGTGACACGCCGGGGGGAGTGTCGCTCTGGGGCCGGGGGATTCACTCGACCCCAGAGCTCCCGCCCGATTCGGAGTCGTGCTCGTCCGTCTCGACCGGAACCATCAGCCCGTACACCAGTGCGCGCACTCCGAGACCGAGAAGGGTCCACGCGCCTTCGGGGAATTCGTCCGATGCGCTCGCCGCGACGATCGGGTGGGGAATGCCCTCGATCGCCCGCAACGCGAACCCCTCCGACATCGCGGCCAGCAGCTCGGTGAAGTCTTCGATGGTGAGCGGAGAGCGCAGACGCAGCCCGTACGCCTCCATGAGGTAGACGTAGAACTGCGCGAACGCCGCGATGGATCCCTGATGGCGCTCTCGGGTCGCCTCCTGCAGCTCGGGCCAGGTCTCGGCCGTCGCCCGCAGGGCCAGAGTCACGAGGAACTGCTGCGCGTCCAGATCGTGGGTCGGATCGTCGGTGTCGAGTGTGATGCTCTGCACATGCGCGGCAGTCGCCGTGCGGATCACCTCGTCACCGTCGGCACCTGCCGCGACGAGATCCTCGATCGCGGCGCGCGGATACTCGGCGGGGTCGCTGCGGATGCGCAGCCGCACCATCGCCACTGCGAGATCACGCTGATAGTCGCTCTGATCGGCCCACAACCGATACGCCGCGCCGGTGGTCAGCCCCGCCCGTCGCAGTACTTCCTGCAGACGGATGTGCTGCACACCAGCCGCCACGCCGCGCTCCAGCAGCATCTGCATGCCGACGCGCAACAACAGTGCGCGCGTTTCCTCTCCCGTGCGGCGGGCCATGGGACGAATCTACTCAGGGGAATGAAACCCGCAACGGTCTTGACAGTCTCGGCGGATGCCGAGGGTGCTCTGGCAGAATGGGGATGGCGAGGAACGAGGATCTCGAATGCCCGACCGTATCGCCCACCACCGCCGCTACCTGATGTGCCGACCGGAATACTTCACGGTGCGCTATTCGATCAATCCGTGGATGGAGCCGGCGCGACCGACCGACACGGCCAAGGCCGTGCGTCAGTGGCAGACGTTGTACGACACGTATCTCGCCCTCGGGCACGAGGTCGAACTGATCGACCCGCTGCCGGGACTTCCCGACATGGTCTACACGGCCAACGGCGGTTTCGTCGTCGACGGCCGAGCGCTCGGAGTCCGCTTTCGTGTTCCGGAACGGCGAGGGGAAGAGCGTGCGTTCATGGACTGGTTCGCCGCCGCCGGCTTCGAGGTGATCGAACCGGTCGAGGTGCAGGAGGGCGAGGGGGACTTCCTTCTCGTCGGCGACACGATCCTCGCCGGCACCGGATTCCGCTCCACCGGTGACAGTCATCGCGAGGTCGCCGATGTCTTCGGCCGCGAGGTCGTCTCCCTCCGCCTGATCGATCCTCGGTTCTACCACCTCGACACCGCGATCTGCGTGCTCGACCCGGTCGAAGGTGAGGGCGGGGTGGATGCCGCGAACATCGCCTACCTGCCCTCGGCGTTCGACGAGGCGTCGCTGCGGCTGCTGGAAGAGCGTTACCCCGACGCGATCCTCGTGTCGGACGAGGACGGCGCCGTGTTCGGCCTGAACGCGGCATCCGATGGCCGTCACGTCTTCCTCTCCCCGCGCGCCACCGGGTTCGATGCCCAGCTGCGCGATCGGGGCTACGTTCCCGTTCCCGTCGACCTGTCAGAGCTGCTGCTCGGCGGCGGGGGCATCAAATGCTGCACGCTCGAACTGCGAGGAATGAAATGAGCTCCGCCATCTCCATCGACGAATCCTCCGCCGCCCTCATCGCGGCCGAGGACGAGCACGTCGCGCACAACTACCACCCGCTGCCGGTCGTCATCGCCCGCGGTGAGGGGGCCTGGGTGACCGACGTCGAGGGCAAGCGCTACCTCGATCTGCTGGCCGCCTACTCCGCCCTCAACTTCGGTCACCGCCACCCCGCCCTGGTGGCCGCGGTCACCGCGCAGCTGGGCCGGGTCACGCTGACGAGCCGAGCGTTCCACAACGATCAGCTCGGCACCTTCGCCGCGGCGCTCGCGGAGCTGTGCGGCAAGGACCTCGTGCTGCCGATGAACACCGGTGCGGAAGCCGTCGAGACGGGTATCAAGGTCGCCCGCGCATGGGCGTACCGCACGAAGGGGGTGGCCGCGGATGCCGCGACCATCATCGTCGCCGACGGCAACTTCCACGGGCGCACCACGACGATCGTCGGCTTCAGCGACGACGAGCAGGCTCGCGCCGGCTTCGGCCCCTTCACGCCCGGATTCGTCCGCGTGCCCTACGGGGATGCCGACGCCATCGCCGCCGCGATCGACGAGAACACCGCCGCCGTGCTCGGGAGCCGATCCAGGGCGAGGCCGGCGTCGTCATCCGCCCGAC
>NZ_BADB01000219.1:0-14396 GCF_000333415.1 Microbacterium sp. B24
GGAGTGGCTCGCCGCCGAGCTGCGGCGCGCTTTCGCCGGCTGACGAACGCCGACGCCGACGTGCCCTCGCGTCAGTCCAGGCTCGCCATGACGTGCTTGAGGCGGGTGTAGTCCTCGAAGCCGTAGACCGAGAGGTCCTTGCCGTACCCGGAGTGCTTGAAGCCGCCGTGGGGCATATCCGAGACGAACGGGATGTGCGCGTTGATCCAGACGCAGCCGAAGTCGAGGTCGCGCGAGAACCGCAGCGCCCGCGCGTGCTCGCGCGTCCAGACGGATGCCGCGAGGGCGTACGGCACGCCGTTCGCCAGCGCGAGCGCTTCCTCTTCCGACGCGAACGGCTGCACCGTGAGCACGGGGCCGAAGATCTCCTGCTGTACGACCTCGTCGTCCTGGCGGACGCCCGTGACGATCGTCGCCTCGAAGAAGCAGCCGGCATCGCCCTGGCGGCGGCCGCCGATGGCGATCGTCGCGTGCGCGGGGAGGCGATCGACGAAACCCTCCACGCGCGCGAGCTGGTCGGCGTTGTTCACCGGCCCGAAGAAGGCATCCGGGTCGTCCGGCGCACCCGTCTTCGCGTGATCGCGGGTGTGGGTGACGAGCGTGGCGACCAGCTCATCGTGCACGGCGGCATCCACGAGTACGCGCGTCGCGGCGGTGCAATCCTGTCCGGCGTTGAAGAACGCGGCCTCCACGATGCCGCGGGCGGCGCGGTCGAGGTCGGCGTCGGCGAAGACGAGGGCCGGCGCCTTGCCGCCGAGCTCCAGGTGCACACGCTTGAGGCCCTGCGCGGCCGAAGCGGCCACCTGCATGCCCGCGCGCACCGAACCGGTGATCGCGACCAGCTGCGGGGTCGGGTGCTCCACCAGCATCCGGCCGGTCTCCCGGTCGCCGAGGACGACGTTGAAAACCCCGGCGGGCAAGATCTCGGCGGCGATCTCAGCGAGGCGCACGGTGGTCTGAGGCGTCGTCTCGCTCGGCTTCAGCACGACGGTGTTGCCGGCCGCGAGAGCCGGCCCGATCTTCCACACCGCCATGTTCAGCGGGTAGTTCCACGGCGTCACCTGGGCGACGACGCCGATCGGCTCGCGGCGCACGTACGACGTGAACCCCTCCGCGTACTCGGCCGCCGCCCGCCCGTCCAGGTCGCGGGCGGCACCCGCGAAGAAGCGGAGCTGATCGACGGATTGGACGATCTCGTCGGCGACCAGGTTCGCGCGGGGCTTGCCCGTGTCCTGCGACTCCAGATCGGCGAACTCGTCGGCCCGCGCCTCCAGCGCATCCGCGAGCCGGAACAGCAGCAGCTGGCGCTGCGCGGGCGTCGTGCGCTTCCACGTCTCGAAGGCGCGGGATGCCGCCGCGAACGCGGCATCCACCTCCTCCGCCGTCGATACCGGAGCGTGGCCGTACACCTCGCCGGTCACGGGGCTCACGAGCGGCAGCGACGCGCCGGCAGAGGCGACCAGTGCCCCGTCGATGACGTTGCGGAGCACGGCCTGCGCCCCGGTCACGACGCCGCCTCGGCGTCGGTGACCTCCAGGGCGCGGTCGATGATGTCGAGGCCGCGCACCAGGTCGTCCTCCGAGACGATCAGCGGGGGTGCCACGTGCACGCGGTTGAAGTGCGTGAACGGCCACAGGCCCGCCTTCTTGCACGCCGCCGCGAACGCGGCCATCGGCGCGGCGTCTGCTCCCGCCGCATTGAACGGCACCAGCGGCTCGCGGCTCTCGCGGTCGCGCACGAGCTCGATCGCCCAGAACAGACCGAGGCCGCGCACCTCTCCGACGGACGGATGCCGCGCGGCCATCTGCTCCAGTCGTGGACGCACGACGCGCTCGCCGAGCTCGCGGACCCGCTCCAGGATGCCGTCGCGCCGGAAGACCTCGAAGGTGGCGACGCCCGGGGCACAGGCGAGAGGATGCCCGGAGTACGTCAGTCCGCCCGGGAAGGAGACCGTGTCGAAGTGGGCGGCGATGCGGTCGGAGATGACGACGCCGCCCAACGGCACGTAGCCGGAGTTGACACCCTTCGCGAAGGTGATGAGGTCGGGCACGACGTCGAAGTTCTCGAAGCCCCACCAGGTGCCGAGGCGTCCGAAGCCGACCATGACCTCGTCGGCGATGTAGACGATGCCGTAGCGGTCGCAGAGCTCGCGCACTCCCGGCAGGTAGCCCGGCGGCGGGATCAGCACGCCGTTGGTGCCGACGACCGACTCGATGATGATCGCGCCGATGGTCGAGGCGCCTTCCAGGATGATCGTCTGCTCGAGGTGGGCGAGCGCACGCTCGGCCTCCTGCTCCGGCGAGTCCGCGTGGAACGGCGACCGGTAGGCGTACGGGCCGAAGAAATGCACGACCGAGGCGTCGGCGGGCTCGTTGGCCCACCGGCGCGGGTCGCCCGTGAGGGTGATGGCGGTCGAGGTGTTGCCGTGGTAGCTGCGGTACATCGCCAGCACCTTGCGCTTGCCGGTGACCAGGCGCGCCATCCGGACCGCGTTCTCGTTGGCATCGGCCCCGCCGTTGGTGAAGAAGACCTTCGAGAAGCCGTCGGGAGCGATCTCGCTGATGCGGCGCGCCAGCTCGCCGCGCGTGTCGTTGGCCATCGACGGCTGGATCGTGGCGAGGCGCCCCGCTTGCTCCTGGATCGCCGCGACCAGGTCGGGGTGCTGGTGGCCGAGGTTGAGGTTCACCAGCTGTGACGAGAAGTCGAGGTAGCTGTTTCCGGCGTAGTCCCAGAACGTCGCGCCCGCACCTCCCGCGACCGGCAGCGGGTCGATGAGCGCCTGCGCGCTCCACGAGTGGAACACGTGGCTGCGGTCGTCGCCGCGGACCGCGGCATCGGCCGCCGGGTCGGCGACGGGGTCGATGGTGCTCATGATGTCTCCTTCGGATGCCGCGGACTCAGTGGTTGCTCGGGAAGCCCAGGCTGATCTGGCTCTCGCTGGGGTCGGGCCAGCGGGTCGTCACGACCTTGCTCCGCGTGTAGAAGTGGATCGACTCGGGGCCGTAGATGTGCGTGTCGCCGAACAGCGAGTTGCGCCAGCCGCCGAACGAGAACGCGCCCACCGGCACCGGGATCGGCACGTTGATGCCGACCATACCGACTTCGATGTCGAACTCGAACTGGCGGGCGGTGCCGCCATCGCGCGTGAACACAGCGGTGCCGTTGGCGAACGGGCTCGCATTGACGAGGGCGACCGCCTCGTCGTACGTCGCCACGCGGGCGACGGAGAGCACCGGACCGAAGATCTCCTCGTCGTAGACCTTCATGCCGGGAGCGACCCGGTCGACGAGCGAGACGCCGATGAAGAAGCCGTCGCCCTCGAAGCGCTGCGCGGTGCCGTCGACGACGACCGTCGCACCCTCCGCGGCGGCGCCGGCGACGTAGGAGGCCACCTTGTCGCGGTGCTCGCGGGTGATGAGCGGTCCCATCTCGCTCGCCGCATCCGTGCCCGGTCCGATCGTCAGGCCCGCGATGCGCTCGGCGACCTTCTCCACGAGCGCATCGGCGACCTCGTCACCCACCGCGACGAGAACCGACACGGCCATGCAGCGCTCGCCGGCCGAGCCGTACGCGGCCGAGACGGCGGCGTCGGCCGCGGCATCCAGGTCGGCGTCGGGCATGACGACCATGTGGTTCTTCGCGCCGCCGAGAGCCTGCACGCGCTTGCCCGCGGCGGCGGCGCGCTCGTAGATCGAGCGGGCGATCGGAGTCGAGCCCACGAAGCTGACGGCACGCACGGTGGGAGAGTCGAGGATCGCGTCGACGGCCACCTTGTCGCCCTGCACGACGTTCAGCACGCCGGCGGGAAGGCCCGCTTCCTCGTACAGACGCGCCAGGAAGAGGGCGGCGGAGGGGTCCTTCTCGCTCGGCTTGAGGACGACCGTGTTGCCGCAGGCGATCGCGGATGCCGTCATCCACAGCGGCACCATCACGGGGAAGTTGAACGGCGTGATCGCGCCCACCACGCCCACCGGCTGCTTCACCGAGTGCACGTCGACGCCGCGCGAGACCTGTTCGGCGTGCTCGCCCTTCAGAAGGTGGACCAGTCCCGCCGCGAACTCGACGTTCTCGATGCCGCGGCTGATCTCGCCCTTCGCGTCGGAGAGCACCTTGCCGTGCTCGGCGGTGATGATCGCGGCCAGCTCGTCGGCGCGTTCGATCAGCAGGTGGCGGAGGCGGAAGAAGACGTCGGCTCGCTTGATGAGGCTCGTGGCGCGCCAGGCCGGCAGCGCCGCCGCGGCCGCCGCGATCGCGGCATCCGTCTCGGCGGTCGAGGCGAAGGCCACCTCGGCCTGTACGGCACCGGTCGCAGGATCGTAGACGGGCCCCGTGCGCTCGGCAGATCCGACGGACTGGCCGGCGACGTGATGACGGATGAGGTCCATGGGGGCTCCTGTTCGGACAGTTCGACCGGGTCGTGACATGCTTATGCTGACGGAGCGCAGGGGGGAGATGCAGGTGTCTGATCGTCGCGATGTGGACGGTTCTCGGACAGAACGTCCGACCGCGGATCTTCCCGCCGTGCTCCCCACCGTCTCCGAGGTGCTGACGCTCGATGCCTTCACCCCCGGTGCGCCGGTCGTGGTCGTGGGCGGTGCCGCGCTGGAGGCATCCGTGCGCTGGGTGCACGTCTCCGACAGTGCGGACGTCGCGCGACTGCTCGAAGGTGGCGAGCTGCTGCTGTCCACCGGATCGGGATGGCCCGACGATCCCCGGAGGCTGGCGCTGTTCGTCACGCAGCTGGCCGAGGTGGGTGCCGCGGGCATCGTGCTCGAGCTGGGCGCCCACTACCGCTACGTGCCGGCGGTTCTGGCCGACGCCGCGCGCAGCGCCGACATCGCCCTGATCGTGCTGCACCGCGAGGTGAAGTTCGTCACCATCACCGAGGCCGTGCACCGCCGGATCATCGCCGATCAGACGGCGGCGCTGGAAGCCCGCGACGCGGTGCGCACACTGTTCACGGGACTCGCGCTGCGCGGTGCGCCGACGGAGTTCATCGTCGAACAGGTGGGGCTCACGCTGGCCGCTCCCGTCGTCTTGGAGACCGTCGGTCACGAGGTCGTCGTCGCTCACGTCGGCGGAGCCGCCGAGACCCGCACGCTTCGCGACTGGGCGCGCCGATCCCGGTCGGCCGCCGCGGCGCCCGACCGGGACGGGCGGACGATCGTGCCCGTGGAAGCCCGCGGCATCAGATGGGGATGGCTCGTGGCGCTGCCCGGCCCCGCCCACCTCGCGGGACGCGACGCCGTACTCGAGCAGGCTGCCACCGCGCTCGCCCTGGGCAGGCTCGCCGATCCCGGCGGTGAAGAGTGGTCGCGGCTGGGACGGCGCCGCGTGGTCGACGCGCTGATCGACGGACGATTCACCGGTCTGTCCGCGGTGGCGGCTCGACTGGATGCCGCGGGCATGCCGCTCGTCGGCACGGTGGCCTTCGCCGCAGTCGCGCTCGTGTCGTCGGGCCAGGGCGGCGACGCTGTCCCGGTCGCGGCGGCCGCCGACATCGCCGCTGCGGCGATCGGCGCGCGCGTCGTGTGCGGCACGAGCACGACCGTCGACGACGGGTCTGCCCTGGTGCGTACGCCCCTGATCCTCGCCGTGGCGGGCCGCGCGACGAGTGCCGCTGACAACCGGGCCGACGCCTTCACCGTCGCACTCGAGGACGCCCTGCGGGCGGGGTCGACGTCGGCGCGGGCGCGCGTCGTGCTCGGCCCGGGCACGGTCATTCCCGCGCTCGAGCCCGCAGCCGAGTACGAGCGCGCGGTGGGTGTGCTCGTCGCGGGTCTGCGCGAAACCATCGACCTCGTCGGCGCCGACGAGGGGTTGCGCGGCTCCTCCCGCCGGGGCGCGGACGGGAGGCGTGTGGCGGAGCGTCCCCTCACCCGGGTGGTCGCGGCGTTGCGCGACGATCACCGCCTCGTCGCTCATGCGGAGCGGATGCTCGATCCGTTGCTGGCCGAGACCCGCGCTCGGGGCGGCGACCTTCTCGACGTGCTGACGGCGCTGCTCGCGCACCCGTCCAACCGCACGGCGGCCGCCGAAGCGGCGCACCTCTCGCGCTCGGTGTTCTATCAGCGCATCGCCCTGCTCGAAGACCTTCTCGGCGTCGACTTCGACGATGGCGAGCAGGTCGCCGCTCTCCATGTCGCCGTGTTGACCCACCGGCTCCACGCGGGCGGGTGAGCCGGGCAGGCCTGACGCTCTGTATGCATTAGTGGCCGAAAGAGGCTGCCTCCTTTCGTTGTTGATCCTCCGTGTATACAATCGGAGGGTCGAGAGGAGACCGCGTGCGTGCCAGTGACCGTGCCTACCGGGCGCTGCTCGACGAGATCCAGTCCGGCGTGCTGGCGCCCGGAGCGGTGCTGGCCGAAGTCGAGCAGTCGGTGCGCCTGGGGGTGAGCCGCACGCCGCTGCGCGAAGCGCTGGGGCGCCTGCTCGCCGACGGCCTCGTCGTGCAACCGTCGCCGCGGCTCACCGTGGTCAGCGACATCGATGCCGGCGACATCCGAGAGCTCTTCGAGGTGCGTCGCGCCCTGGAGGAGACGGCTGCACGCCTCGCCGCACGCGGGGCCGATGCCGATCTGTTCGCTGCGCTGGCCGGTGAGTTCGCGCGGACGGATGCCGCCGCCGACCCCGACGCCTACTACGCCCTCATCGCCCGCTTCGACGACGCCCTCGACGCGGCCGTCGCCAACGACTACCTGACCGCGGCCCTCAAGACGGTGCGGACCCACCTCGTCCGGGTCCGCCGGCTCGCGCGCGACAACCCCGCACGCCTGGCGGCATCCGTCGCCGAGCACCGACTGATCGCGTCCGCCGTCGCCGCCGGCGACGCCGACCTCGCCGCGCACGCCACCCATGTCCACCTGCACAACGCGCTCGTCGCGATCCTCGCCTCGCTGGAAGGAAACCCATGACCGTCATCCACCACGTCCGTGTGCACCGGAGCGAAGAGAACCTCGCCCGCGAGGACCAGCTCGCGCACAGGATCGCCGAGGTCGCCGCCGACCCGGTGGCCGTCGAGTCCGACGTCGTCGAGATGATCATCAACCGCGTCATCGACAACGCGGCGGTGGCCGCGGCATCCCTCACCCGCGGCCCCGTCACCGCGGCGCGCGCCCAGGCGCTCGATCACCCGGTCTCGCGGGGAGGGGCGGGCGCCACGGTGTTCGGCGAGCCGAACACGGTGCACACGAGCCCCGAGTGGGCGGCGTGGGCGAACGGTGTGGCGGTGCGCGAACTCGACTATCACGACACGTTCCTCGCTGCGGAGTATTCGCACCCCGGCGACAACATCCCGCCGATCGCCGCCGTCGCCCAGCACGTCGGCGCCGACGGCGCGGCGCTGGTGCGCGCCATCGCGACCGGATACGAGATCCAGATGGATCTCGTGCGCGCCATCAGCCTGCACAAGCACAAGATCGATCACGTCGCGCACCTGGGCCCGTCGGCGGCGGCCGGCATCGGCACGCTGCTGGGTCTCGACGCCGACACGATCGCCCAGGCCGTCGCGCAGGCCCTGCACACGACCACCGCGACGCGGCAGTCGCGCAAGGGTGAGATCTCCACCTGGAAGGCGCACGCCCCCGCCTTTGCCGGCAAGATGGCGGTCGAAGCCGTCGACCGCGCGATGCGCGGACAGACCTCGCCGTCCCCGATCTACGAGGGCGAGGACGGCGTGATCGCCTGGATGCTGGACGGCAAGGACGCCGCGTACGACGTGCCGCTTCCCGCGCCCGGCGAGCCCAAGCGCGCGATCCTCGACTCCTACACGAAGGAGCACTCCGCCGAGTATCAGGCGCAGGCGTGGATCGACCTCGCGCGCAAGCTTCACGGCTCCCACCCCGAGCTCGCCGATCCCGCCACCGTCGAGAGCATCGTGCTGCACACCAGCCATCACACCCACTACGTGATCGGCTCCGGCGCGAACGATCCGCAGAAGTACGACCCGACCGCCTCTCGCGAGACCCTCGACCACTCGATTCCCTACATCTTCGCCGTCGCACTGCAGGACGGCGGGTGGCATCACGTCGACTCGTACCTGCCCGCTCGCGCCGCCCGCGAGGACACGGTTGCGCTGTGGCACAAGATCACCACGGCGGAGGATGCCGAGTGGACGCGCCGCTACCACTCCGAGGACCCCGACGAGAAGGCGTTCGGGGGCCGCGTGGAGATCCGCCTCTCGGACGGTTCGACGATCGTGGACGAGATCGCGGTCGCCGACGCCCACCCGCTCGGCGCGCGCCCGTTCGCTCGCGCCGACTACGTGCGCAAGTTCCGTCTGCTCGCCGAGCCGGTGCTCGAGCCCGCCGAGATCGAGCGGTTCCTGGCCCTGGCCGAGCGGCTTCCCGAGCTGACCGTCGACGAGGTGCGCGAGCTCAACATCGTCGCCCGCGCCGGCGTGCTGGCCGCGGTGGCGAGCCCGAAGGGGCTGTTCTGATGCTGTACAGCCAGACCCCGGCATCCGAGAAGCGGCGCCTGCTGCGCGAGCGCCTGCGGGCGGGTGAGCTCGTCCGTTTTCCCGGAGCGTTCAACCCGCTGTCGGCCCGGATGATCGAGCAGAAGGGCTTCGAGGGCGTCTACATCTCGGGGGCGGTGCTGAGTGCCGATCTGGGGCTTCCGGACATCGGTCTGACGACGCTGACCGAGGTCGCCGGTCGCGGTCAGCAGATCGCCCGCATGACCGAGCTTCCCGCCATCATCGACGCCGACACCGGCTTCGGCGAGCCCATGAACGTCGCGCGGACCATCCAGACGCTGGAAGACGCGGGGCTGTCGGGCACGCACATCGAAGACCAGGTGAACCCCAAGCGCTGCGGTCACCTCGACGGCAAACAGGTCGTCGACACCGACAACGCCCTCCAGCGCATCCGCGCCGCCGTCGACGCCCGCCGCGACCCGACTTCCTCATCATGGCGCGCACCGACATCCGCGCCATCGAGGGGCTGGACGCCGCCATCGATCGGGCCAAGGCGCTCGTGGATGCCGGGGCCGACGCGATCTTCCCCGAGGCGATGCGCGACCTCGCGGAGTTCGCCGCCGTGTGCGCCGCCGTCGACGTGCCCGTGCTGGCGAACATGACCGAGTTCGGTAAGAGCGATCTGTTCAGCGTCGACCAGCTCCGCGATGCGGGCGTGCAGATCGTCATCTGGCCCGTCTCGCTGCTGCGGATCGCGATGGGTGCGGCATCCCGTGCGCTGGATACCCTGAACGACGAGGGACATCTGACCTCGCGCCTGGGTGAGATGCAGCACCGCGCCGACCTGTACGACCTCATCGACTACCCGTCGTACAACCAGTTCGACGCGAACGTCTTCAACTTTCAGATCACGAAGGAGTGACATGAGCGACCAGCAGACCCCGCCCCAGATCCACAAGGGGCTCGCGGGCGTCGTCGCCGATGCGACCGCCATCAGCAAGGTCAACCCGGAGACCAACTCGCTGCTCTACCGCGGCTATCCGGTGCACGAGCTGGCCGCTACGCAGTCGGCCGAAGCGGTCGCGTACCTGCTGTGGAACGGCGAGTTGCCGACCGGCGAGCAGCTCGCCGCGCTCCGAGCCACCGAGCGGCAGCACCGGAGGCTCGCCGACGACGTCAAGGCCGTGATCGATCTGACCCCGACCGATGCCCACCCGATGGATGAGGTGCGCTCGGCGGTGAGCGTGCTGGGCGCGCGCGATCTTGCCGGCACCGGGTCCGTGCTCGATGCGAGCGGGTCTCGCGACGAGAACCTCGAGCGCAGCATCCGCCTGTTCGCCGCGCTGCCGGCGATCGTCGCCTACGGGCAGCGTCGCCGCCGCGGTGAAGAGCTCATCGCCCCGCGCGACGATCTCGATTACGCAGCGAATTTCCTCTGGATGACCTTCGGCGAAGAGTTCGACCCGGTCGTGGTCGACGCGTTCAACCGCTCGATGATCCTGTACGCGGAGCACTCGTTCAACGCGTCCACCTTCACGGCGCGGGTGATCACCTCCACCCTCAGCGACCTGTACTCGGCCGTGGTCGGCGCGATCGGAGCGCTCAAGGGACCGCTGCACGGCGGGGCCAACGAAGCCGTGCTGCACATCTTCGACGAGATCGGCGACGCCGACAACGTGGCGCCCTGGCTCGAGCGGGCCCTCGCCGAGAAGCGCAAGATCATGGGCTTCGGTCACCGCGTCTACAAGCACGGCGACTCGCGCGTGCCCACGATGAAAGCTGCGCTCGACACGCTCATCACGTACTACGACCGTCCCGATGTCGAGGCCCTCTACGCGACGCTGGAGCGCGAGTTCGTCGCCCGTAAGGGCATCTACCCGAACCTCGACTACCCGTCGGGGCCGGCGTACAACCTGATGGGCTTCGACACCCTGACCTTCACTCCGCTGTTCGTTGCGGCGCGGGTCGTGGGGTGGACGGCGCACATCATGGAACAGGCGGCATCCAACGCGCTCATCCGTCCGCTGTCGGCCTACAGCGGCGTGGACGAGCGTCACATCGAGGGGTTCGTCGACGAGGCCGGCACCTCGACGATCTCGCTGCGCGCCGCCGAAGCCGAGGGCTGAGCGCTCGTGCGTACCGCGGTCATCGTCGACGCCGTCCGCACCCCGTCCGGCCGTGGCAAGCCGGGGGGCGCGCTCAGCGGCATCCATCCCGTCGACCTCGCCGCGCTGGTGCTGCGGGCGACGCTCGAGCGCAACGGCCTGGAATCGGCGCAGATCGACGACGTGCTGCTCGGCTGCGTCAGCCAGGTCGGCGAACAGACGATGAACATCGCGCGTCAGGCGGTGCTCGCGGCCGGATTCGACGAGCGCGTTCCGGCGACGACGATCGATCGGCAGTGCGGATCGAGCCAGCAGGCCGCGCAGTTCGCGGCGCAGGGCGTCATGGCCGGACAGTACGACATCGTCATCGCCGGCGGCGTCGAATCGATGAGCCGCGTGCCTCTCGGGGTCGCGGCATCCGTCGCCGGTTCACCCTTCTCACCGGGCTTGCACGCGCGCTATCCCGACGGACTCGTGAACCAGGGTGTTTCGGCCGAGCTGATCGCGGCGCGCTGGGGCTTCTCGCGCGACGAGCTCGACGCGTACGCGGCCGCGTCGCACGAACGCGCTGCCGAGGCGCAGGTCCAGGGCAGATTCGCCTCGCAGCTGCTGGCCGTCGACGGTGTCGAGATCGACGAGACGGTGCGCCCGGGCACCACCGTCGCGGGTCTTTCCGGCCTCGCGCCGGCCTTCCGCACCGATGCCATGGCGGAGCGCTTTCCCGAGATCGACTGGCTGATCACACCCGGCAACTCTTCTCCGCTGACCGACGGCGCCTCCGCCGTCCTGATCATGAGCGAGCAGAAGGCGCGCGAGCTCGGGCTCACGCCGCGAGCGCGCTTCCACGCCTTCTCCGTCGTCGGCGACGACCCCCTGATGATGCTCACGGGGCCGATTCCCGCGACACGTCGCGTGCTGGAGCGCGGTGGACTGACGATCGGCGATCTCGACGCGTACGAGGTCAACGAGGCGTTCGCCCCGGTGCCGCTCGCGTGGGCTGCCGAACTCGGCGCGGATGCCGCCAAGCTCAACCCCTGGGGCGGCGCGATCGCCCTCGGGCACGCGCTCGGCTCCAGCGGCACGCGACTTCTCGGTACGCTCCTCGCGCACCTCGAGTCCACCGGCGGACGGTACGGACTGCAGACCATGTGCGAGGGCGGGGGGATGGCGAACGCCACGATCATCGAACGGCTGTAGAACGCCGCGTCCATTTACTAGGACGTCCATGTAAAATGATCGCTGTGCCCTACCCGGCGCACTTCCGGCTGTCGATCTGTTTCACAAGGACGTGACGCGATGAGCATGACTGTGTCCCCTTCCCTCTCCGCCGATGAGCGGGGAGCCATCCTCGAAGCCGTCCGCGACTTCGCCCGGACGCGGCTGGAGCCGGACGCGCTGGAATGGGATCGCGACAAGCACTTTCCGCGGGATGTGCTCGCCGACGCCGGCGAACTCGGCCTCGGAGGGCTGTACGTGCGTGAGGACGTCGGCGGCACCGCGCTGACGCGTGAGGACGCCGCACTCGTCTTCGAGCAGCTGTCGATGGGCGATCCCACGATCGCCGCGTACATCAGCATCCACAACATGGTCGCCTGGATGATCGACAGCTACGGCACTCCGGCGCAGCGCGAGCAGTGGCTGCCGTGTCTGATCACGCTTCGCGACCTCGGCGCCTACTGCCTCACGGAGCCCGGCGCGGGCTCGGATGCCGCGGCCATCACGACCAGCGCGATCGCCGACGGCGACGGCTATGTGCTCACCGGGGTCAAGCAGTTCATCTCCGGCGCGGGGGAGGCGTCGGTCTATGTCGTCATGGCCCGCACCGGCGAGCCCGGCGCGCGGGGCATCAGCGCCTTCCTGGTGCCGGCGGATGTCGAGGGCCTGAGCTTCGGACCCCACGAGCGCAAGATGGGGTGGAGCGCGCAGCCCACCCGTCAGGTGATCCTCGACGAGGTGCGGGTGCCGGCATCCGCTCTGCTGGGCGGCGTGGGCGAGGGGTTCCGCATCGCGATGAGCGGGCTCAACGGGGGGCGGGTCAACATCGCGGCCTGCTCCGTCGGCGGCGCCCAGTGGGCGCTCGATCGTGCCGTGCGCTACGTGCACGAGCGGTTCACGTTCGGCGAGGCCCTCGCCGAACGGCAGAGCGTCGTGTTCGCCCTCGCCGACATGGCCACGCAGCTGCAGGCGGCCCGGGCGATGGTGCGCGACGCGGCTCGCGCGATCGACGCCCGTGCCGACGACGTCGCCGTGCAGTGCGCCATGGCCAAGCGCTTCGCCACCGACGCCGGCTTCGAGGTGGCCAACCGGGCGCTGCAGCTGCACGGCGGCTACGGGTATCTGCAGGAGTACGGGATCGAGAAGGTGGTGCGCGATCTTCGTGTGCATCAGATCCTGGAGGGCACGAACGAGATCATGCGGGTCATCATCGGTCGCGACGTTCTGGGAGCATGAGCACATGAGCGACTACTCCACGATCCTCGTCTCCACCCGCGGCCGCGTCGGATGGATCACCCTGAACCGGCCCGAGGCGCTCAACGCGCTGAACTCGACCCTGGTCGAAGAACTCGCCGCCGCGGCGGCCGCGTTCGATGCCGACGAGCAGATCGGTTGCATCGTCGTCACCGGCTCGGAGCGCGCCTTCGCCGCCGGCGCCGACATCAAGCAGATGGAGGACCGCTCTGCCGTCGAGATGTCGCTGCGCAACCCCTTCGTGGGCCTCGAGGCCTTCTCGCGCGTACGCACGCCCGTCATCGCGGCCGTCGCGGGGTACGCGCTCGGAGGCGGCTGCGAGCTGGCGATGGCGTGCGACATCATCCTGGCTGCCGACACTGCCCGCTTCGGTCAGCCCGAGATCACTCTCGGCGTCATCCCCGGCCTCGGCGGCACGCAGCGTCTGCCGCGTGCGATCGGTTACTACAAGGCGGCAGAGCTCGTGCTCACCGGACGGATGATGGATGCCGCCGAAGCCGAGCGGGCCGGCCTGGTCTCCCGCATCGTGCCCGCCGCCGACCTGCTCGCCGAGGCAGAAGCGATGGCCGAGCAGATCGCCGCGAGATCGCTTCCCGTCCTGTACGCCGCCAAGGAGTCGCTGCGCGCCTCGCTGGAGACCGCCGCCGCCGAGGGGCTGCGCTTCGAGAAGCAGGTCTTCACATCACTGTTCGCGCTGGACGACCAGAAGGAGGGCATGGCCGCCTTCCGGGAGAAGCGTGCGCCGCGATTCACGAATCGCTGACGACATCGCCCGCCGACCGGCGCAGTCGGGCGACGATCGCGACGAGGTCTTCCACGTCGTCGGCTGTCAGGCCGGGCGCGGCGAACACGGCATCGTTGAGCGCCGCGGTGGCCTGAGCCGCGAGGTCACGCCCTGCCCTCGTCAGGGCGACCAGCGTCGCCCGACGATCGCCGGGGTGCGGCTCGCGCGCGACGAGCCCGGCCGCTTCAAGGCGGTCGACGGTGTTCGTCACGCTCGTCGGATGCACTTGCAAGCGGCTCGCCGCCGACGACAGCGGCATCCGTCCGTCACGGGTGAAACTCAGCAGCGTCAGCAGTTCGTAGCGGGCGAACGTGAGCGAGAACGGCTTCAGGGCCTCGTCGACGCGCGCGAGCAGAATCTGGTGCGCCCGCATGATGCTCGTCACCGCCGTCATCCCTGCCGCGGCGTCGACCCAGCCGTGCGCCACCCACTGGCGGCGGGCCTCTGCGATCGGATCGCGTGGCGACGACGGCGTGCGGCTCACGGGCATCTCCTCGAACGGCTCGGCGCCCGGAGTGCCGTGCGCGCTGGTCTCACGCTAGCGCGGACCTCGATCCGTCCCCACGGATGATCCTGAGTCTCAACGGATGCGATACTGAGTCGCACCTTCTAGAATGAATGC
>NZ_BADB01000218.1:0-10452 GCF_000333415.1 Microbacterium sp. B24
ATTTCGCGCATCCAGCGCTCCGCGAGGGAGAGATAACGTGGTGCGTGGAAATCGACTCCGTCGCCACCGCGCTCGCGCGCGGATAGCCCCCGCCGCGATACTCGACGATATGCGTCGAGTCGATTACCGGGATGCCGGGACGCGAACGGGTAATCCAGGGCAAACGATCGTATAGCCACTGATTGTGGTGCACAACAACCCCTCGGATCTCGAAGGACCTGAATAGCGCCCGCAGCAACTGCTCAGTGCCGGTGGTCTGCGACGCGACCGTCGGCTCCGAAAACGGGATCACCAGCGCACCGTCGAGTTCAGCACGCGCAATCCATGCCTGATGGGAGTCTCGGTTCGTCAGGACGATCGGAAGGAAACCGGCCTCGCGCACGATGCGCACCGTCTCGAACGCCCAGCGCTCAGCCCCCCCGAGCTCAAACCAATGGAGCCCGATAAGCACTGCGGAAGTACTGCCTTCCTCGGTCGGAGCCGCGAGTACCAGGGGGACACTTTCGAAGGCGCCGCCGTCGCGAAACTCGCGGTCATAATCTCGGCGGTCCGCACGAGTCGTCAGCCCAGCACGATGGCGACGAAGCTCCACGTCCCTCAGCTCGTCGTAGAGCAATGGTGCGTAATTGCGGAGCTTCCGCAAGACGCGGCGGTATCCCCCGCCTACCACGTCACGTGGAGGCTCTTTCTCGAGGACATCGTCACGCGAAATGTGAAGGTGTCGCGACGGGTGGGCTACCAGCTCGTCTGAGTCAAGCTCGTGAGGGTGATGCACGCGTCGTTCAGCGGGAACGACGCTGCGGACCGTGAGACTCAGCTCTCGCCGCGCGAAGCTGCGTGACAGACCATGAAAAGTCGCGTCGTCCGTCGTTCGCGGCAGGTCCTGCCACGAACCTTCGTACAGGTGGGCGTCGAAGGTCCGATCTGCGGCCATGAGCGCGTGGAAGTTCAACGCGCCGACCAAGAGGCGCCGCTCTCGTTCGGACATCGATTCCAGCTGCTCGGCACCGGCGACAAGACGGAACAAGGCTACCTGGCCCAAGACAGTGAGAGGCGTCACGAAGAAGATCTTTCGGAATCTGTGGTGGGTTCGTCCGCGTGGGCGGAACCTGGCGAGCCTACCAGCCGACCGCTGCTAGCTCCCTGACAGCCGGTGCTCGGCGTCACCGTCACGGGGGAGGGGCGCAAAACGTCCGAGCCGTGCATAAAGAGTCGGCTTCTTCTCCGCGAGAGCGTGCCACTGGGCGTGTTCATCGACGACGAAATCGAAGGGCGCGTCGCTGCCGATCACGCGGAAGCCGAGCTGGTGCGCACGCCACGACAGCAAGAGGTCCTCGAGCATGAGGTCGGCGCTATCGAGCGCGGAACGTAACGACGTGTCTGTGAGCAGCGACACATCCACGATGCTTCCGCCGGTTCCGACGTATGTGGCGCACTGGCCCGCGCCCGCAGCGCTGCGATCCCAGTAGTCGCCGTGGATGCGCCATGCCCACACGCCGACATAACTGTGCTCCGACCATGCATCCCGAAGGGTGCGGACGAAGCTGGGAGCTACTCGCTGGTCATCGTCGATCATCACAACTGCGCCGCGATACCCCTTCCGTTTCAGAGCGTCTGCAGCAAGCATGCGCCCCGCGCCGCCGACGTTAACCGGGCTCGAGAACAACTGCACCTGAGAGACCGCACCACGAAGACCACGAGCGAGGATGTCACGGTAGAGCTCGTCGTTCCCGGGTTCGTTGTTCCAGAGCAAAAGCTCGATCTTGCAGTCGAGCTCCTGTTGGGCAAGTTCGTCGAGGATCACCTCGAAACGATCCGGTCGGTGCCACAAGCACATGATCACAGGCTGCGCGCCAGGTGCGGCTACTCCAAAGCTCGTCGGCACAACATGCCCGCGCCGGCTGAACTTCCTCAGTGTTCTGCGCGCTCGCCTCAGCTGACGATGCTTCCGGGATCGCAGGATCATGTCGAGGACGGCGCGGCGCGCCCTCAGCGGCAGCATCCGCCTCGCAAGCTCTCGCATACCCGCTCCCACTAACCACCGCCAGTCCCCGACCGCCGAGTGTAGCTGTCCAACCGCGCCCCCAGCCACGAGCAACTAGGATCGTTGGGATTCTGCTCCCACTCAGACCTGAAGGATCGCAATGATGTCCACCCCCGGATCGGCGGACGGCGCGCTCATCGCGCCTGGCCGCGGTCTCGGCCTAATCGGCGTCTTCCGGCACAGGTATCTCCTCACGCTGTTGGTGCGTAAGGAGGTACAGATCCGGTATCGCGGATCCGTCCTCGGCTGGCTCTGGTCATACGTCAAACCTCTGATCCAGTTCTTCGTGTTCTTCATCGCGATCGGCGTCTTCCTTGGGCAAAACGACCGCGTTCAGTTCTTCCCGGTGTATCTACTCGCGGGGATCACGGTCGTGACCTTCTTCAATGAGGCATTCGCGAACGGTACGCGGTCGTTGATCGACAATGCCGCGCTGATCAAGAAGATCTACCTACCGCGCGAGATGTTTCCGGTGGCGAGCGTTCTCGTCGCCATTGTGAACACGTTGCCGCAGATCGTGGTGATCTTGACGATTGCGGTGATTCTCGGCTGGGTGCCGACCGTTCTCAACGTGGCAGCGCTTCTCTTGGCCCTCCTGATCATTGGGCTGTTATCCACCGGTCTCGGCATGCTGTTCGGATCGATCAACGTAACCTTCCGAGACGCGCAGAGCTTCGTGGATATCGTCCTGATGTGCGCGGTTTGGGCTTCGCCAGTCATGTATCAGTGGGAGATGGTTCAGGGGCGGGTGTCGCCCTGGCTCTTCACTTTGTACCAGCTGAATCCGATCACGGCGGCAGTGGAGCTCTTTCACTACGGCATCTGGCTTCCGCTCGAGCCCGCGGGTGGTCAGAGTATGCCTCACATGTGGCTTTTCAGCGGCTTCGCACTGTTCATCTCTCTCCTGATCCTGGTCGTGGGTCAGGCCGTATTCCGTCGCCTGGAGAGCCGTTTTGCTCAAGACCTCTGAATCGCAACCGCGCGTCGTCATCGATGATGTGCGAAAGGCCTTCGTCCTGCGGCACACCCACTCGTTCAAGGAGACATTCGTCGCGGCGATGCAGCGCAAGAAGACGACGACAGACTTCCGCGCGCTGGATGGTGTCTCCTTCTCCGTCGGGACTGGCGAGTCGGTCGCGCTTCTGGGCTTCAACGGGTCCGGGAAGTCCACGACTCTGAAGATGATCTCTGGAGTACTCCGACCGGACACAGGCACGGTCCTGACGCGCGGACGCGTCGCCGGCCTGATCGAAGTGGGCGCCGGCTTCCACCCTGATCTGTCCGGGCGCGAGAACATCTATCTCAATGCGGCGATTCTGGGGATGACCAAGAAGGAGACCGATGCGCGATTCGCGGATATCGTCGCCTTCAGCGAGATCGAGCGCTTCATCGACACTGAGGTCAAGCATTACTCATCGGGGATGTTCTTGCGGCTCGCGTTCTCCGTTGCGATCCATACTGAGGTCGATATCCTGCTCATCGACGAGATCCTCTCTGTGGGTGACGAACCGTTCCAACGCAAGTGCCTCAAGAGGATCCGCGAACTACACGATGCGGGAAAGACGCTCATCGTCGTGAGCCATGACCTCGACATGGTCGCCGACCTCTGCGAGCGGGCGATTGTCCTGAAGGGTGGACGCGTCGCTTTCGATGGACCCAGTCACGAAGGGGTGGCAATACTACGTCATGGATAGCGAACACACGCCTCGCGTTTCGATCATTGTTCGAACGAAGGACCGACCGCAGCTTCTTCGGCGTGCTCTGTCGAGCATCGCCGAGCAGTCATTCACGAATTGGGAGGCCATCGTCGTCAACGACGGAGGCGACCCGAAGACCGTCGAGTCGGTCATCGGTGAACTCCCCCCAAGCGTTAGTCAACGCGTCCGACATGTGCACCACTCGGAGTCGCTCGGTCGTTGGCCTTCTGCGAACGCGGGCATCGCGCGCAGCGTGGCATCCCTTGTCGTCCTCCACGATGACGACGACAGCTGGCATCCGGACTTCCTCGCCGAGACGGTGAGCTTCCTCGACGCCGCGCCCGAAGAATACGGCGTCGTCGCCCGCACAGAGGTGATCCTGGAGGAGGAGTGCGATGGCGAGTTCATTGAATCCGGGCGGTACGTCCTCGAAGCCCATAATGAGGAGATTCTCCTCACGGATCTGCTCAGCTTCAACCGATTCGTTCCGATCGGATTCGTCTATCGACGCCAGCTTCACGATGTGATCGGGCCGTACAACGAGTCGCTTCCCGCAGCCGGCGACTGGGCATTCAACCTGGCTGTCGTCTCCCTGCAACCCATCCGATACGTCTCCGACAGGCCCCTCGCCTACTGGCACCAGCGACCGGGCGCTCGCGGCGTCATCGGCAACAGCGTGCACGCGGCGGTCGACGACCACGCATTCGCGAATCGCCTATATCGCGACCAGCAACTGCGCGCCTACGCACAGACGGAAGGGCTCGGCGTTCCTCTGTACGCTTCCGCCGTTGTAGCAGACGTCACGAACCGCATCGATGGACTCACATCAGCTATCACCCAGCTGCAGACGCGTCTGGATGATCTCGAGACGCAGAACGACCGACTGGCTGCACGAGCCGACCTCATCCTCCACAATCTGTCGCGGACGATCGACACACGCATCCGCGGCTGGGTCGTCCGGCAGAAGAACCGACTCCGCCGCTCGCGCTGACCTCCCGGAGAAGGATGGCGAAACCCGCCTCACGCGCCAGCGGTCTCCTCTGATGTCAGCACCGCTCGGCGCGTGCAACCGCATCAGAGAGAGCGTTTGGGCCACCCAGAAGGGTGATGCGGGTCGCCCGATGGGAGTTCGCGTAATCCTTCGCCGGACTCGTCATGCAGCCATCGGGCTGCAGGATCATCGGGGCGTTGAGGCCTGCCGAAAGGACCGAGCCTGCCAACGCGTCGGGGAATATCGCCCCCGAAGCCATGAAGATTCGCGGGGTCGAGCCAGGGTAGGCCTGCTGAGCAAGGCCAAGGCTGGTGGCGTACCTATCTTCCCCACTGACGCGTTGCACGGAAATGCCGAGAGACTTGAGTTGAGCTTCGATTCCCGCGCTCAATGCCTGGGGCCCTCCCGCAAGTACTACGGTCGTCACCCCCAGCTGACGGAGCAACTCGATCGTGATCTGAGGGATTTGTCCAACTTGCCCGTCGACAAGGAGAACAGGGACTCCTTGGGCAGCAGCGACGGACGTGGCAGAGAGTGCATCAGGGAAGGCCGCTCCTGCTGCGATGAAGACCTTGGCGGTCGACTGCCATCCGGACGCGACGACGCGGCGAGCTGTTTCGTATCGATCTACGCCCGAGATCCGATCTACGCTCGTCTGCGCTCCCACGACCTGCTGAATCGCGTCAGAGACTCCGGCAGAGATGGCGTCGGGCCCGCCCAGGATGATCACGCGACTGGGCTTCAGTGATTGCAGCCGCGACGCAGTCGCCGGTGGAAGCGCCACCGATCCCGTCAGAAGCAGCGCAGATTTCGTTCGGGCTGCGACCGTGGCGCCGATGACGCTGTCGGCGAAGTCCTCGCCAGAGACGACGTACACCGTAGCGCTGCCCTGTGGGTTTGTCTGCGCAGCAATCGCGGCCGCCGTCTCGTAGCGATCCGCGCCCTGCACGCGATCGGTGGTGAAGCCCGGCGCTGGCGCCGGCGAAAGATAAGCGCTGGACACCCAGTAGTAGATCCCGAACAGTCGGATGTTCGTCCAGCTGCCGTAAGTCGCCACTCGCGTAACCGCCGTGCCGGGCGAGAACACGTTAAGAATGGTGGGGCAGTCTGTAGTCGGCGCTGCGCGTCCGTTGAGAAGGTCTGTCGTGACGTACTCGCCCGACGCTGGCGTGACCGCGCTCGGCGCCGGCGCCCTACAGGGATCCACATTCTCCTGGGTCGACCCGAACCAGCTCGTGTAGAACGTGTAGAAGTTCCGGTTACCGTAACTTGAGCAGGCGTCTCCGAGCCCCTGGCCGGCGGACAACGCGGCCGGGTTGGGCTGATACGGCGTGTAGTTGTATAGCGCTGCAGTGGCGTAGTTACGGATATTGAGCGTCGTTCCGCCGCAATAGTCGTTGCCGTTCTTGTCCGGCGGGTGGTAGCCGACCCAGTTCGGCCCTGGCTGCTTGCCGAAGGCGGTGGCCTTATACTTCTTGAGTTGTTCGGTGCCGCCAAATATCTGGTTGGCGATCCCCGATGCCGCAGTAACGCATGGTGCACTGTCAGAGCAGAGGTGCCCCATCGCTTTGCGGAGCTGGGTATCGGTGGGGGCGCTGTCGGTCACCAGCCCCTGTTCCTTCTGCATCGTCACAAGGATCACCTTGGCGGAGATTCCGCACGCGACCTGCACACGATAGATATACTCCGACGCCCGCATTGTGCCGCCCGCAAGATCGGAGCAGACGAGGTTGCCCGTCGTCTGGGAGTAGTAAGCCGGGCGGCTGTCGGCTGTGAGCGTCAAGACATTCAGGCAGAGGCCATTGGAGCACGACCCGATCTTTCCATCGAGAAACGTTTGAATCTGGGCTGCCGACATCGCGTTTCCGTCGTAGAACAGCGTGTCGGAGATGATGTTCTCGGCGTTGAATCCGACGACAGGTGCGGCCTTCACGATCCCCGAATCGGCCGCAGTGGCACTGAGCCCCGGGAGCGCCACCGCCAGTGACGCCACGAGCGCCAAGACTGCCACGAAGCCACCGATTGGTGAACGGCGTTGCAGCAACCATATGAGGCGGGGGGACCGGCTTCGAGTACGCACGTGACCATTGTTACTGATGTGACGTGCTGATACCACCGGGACAGGCCAGACACGCCGAAGACACGCCCCGATCCCGCGTCCTCACAGGTCGGCGTGCAGCTGCCAGATCCGCTCCGCGGCACTGATCCACGAGAAGGCCCGGCCGCGATCCGCGGCCAGCACGGCCTGCCGCTCGACCGCCGCGGCTGAGCCGAGCAGACCGGCGAGCGCGTCCGCGAACGCACCGTCCTCCGACGCCGGCGCCAGCACTCCCCCGTCCCAGACGACCTCGCGATGCGTTTCGGAGTCCGCGGCGATGACGGGAACACCGACGGCCAACGCCTCCACGACCCGCCACGGAAAACCGCTCAGCGTCGACGGAGCCAGCAACGCCACCGCCCCGCCCAGAACGGCCGCGCGATCCGCGTCCTCCAGGGCGCCGCGCACATGCACACGCCCTTCTGCAAGTCCGGATGCCGCCGCCAGCTCAGCAACGGCCGGCTCGTCCCCCTCGGGCGCACCGATCACCACGACCGGCAGGTCCGCTCCCGCCGCGGCGATGGCCGCGAAAGCGGTGGACAGCCCCGCCGAGGCCGCCGACGACCCCGGCACGACGAGACACCCATCGGGCACATCGAGCGCCCGCCGCCGCCCGACCTCGTCGGTGGGAACGGCGAAGCCGGCCGGCGCGGCTCCCGCGATCACGCGGATCCGGTCGCCGAGGGGCGCGATCTCCGCGAGATGGTGCGCCATCGCGTGGCTCGGCACCACGACGGCATCCGCGTGCTTCAGGGCGCGCTTGAGCATCGCCCGGTGCCACGTGACGGCCGTCCGCGGCATCTCTCCCGCGCGCTCCCAGGCCGAAAGATCCCACATCGTCACGACGGTCTGGTCGTTGTCGTGGACGCGATCGTGCTTGACCAGCGGCGCGAGCGCAGTCGGCGAGTGGATCATTCCCCCGCCGATCCCCGGTGCCAGCCCGAGCTGCCACGAGGCGGCGAGCTCACGCCTTGCCAGCGGGGCGCGCGTGACGTCGGCGAGTCCGGGCACCGCCCCCTCGAGATCGCCCGCGGCATCGGGCGCTGAGGGAACGATCGCCGCCACCTCGCACCCACCGGGCGTGGTCGCGACGAGGGCACGCCCCGTCTCGCGCGATGCGAGAGCGAGGTCGGGGTCGGTCGGCGCGACGAGCTGGTCGAGCACCACGCGCAGAGTCGCGACCATGCCTCAGCCTTCGCTCGTCGGAGACGGAGACGGCGGATAGAGCGCCTGCTGGATGAGGTCGCGCACGTGCGCGTACTGGTCGGGGGTCGGGTTGTCGGTGTCGATGCCGGCGCCCTCGGGGGTGAGCTCGAGGGTCTGCACCGGCTGCTCCTTGGCCTTCACGCCCAACTGCACGAGGAATCCGAGCATCGAGTCCGGGATGTCGGTCTTGACGAGGTCCGAACCCGCCGCGGCGACCGCCTGGAAACGGCTCAACACGTTCGCCGGGTTCGCCTGCGCGAGGATCGCCTGCTGCAACTCACGCTGCCGCCGCATCCGGTCCCAGTCGCTCGTCGTGTACCGCGACCGGGCGTACCACTGCGCCGTGTCGCCGTCCATGTGCTGCGGCCCCGCCTCGATCCACCCGATCGCCCAGTCCTCGGCGGGCTCCCCCTCGTAGGTGGGTCCGCCCCCCTTCGGCAGCCGCTCCTGCACGGTGATGTCCACGCCGCCGAGCGCGTCGACGATGTCGGCGAAGCCCTTCATGTCGACGAAGACGTAATACGGGATCTGGATGCCGAGAATGCCCTCCGCGGCATCCTTCGTGGCCTCGACGGCCGGCGTGGAGCTGTTCGCCGCGGCATCCGGGTAGATGTCCTTGCCCTCGTCGGGCTGGCAGATCTCCACCGCGTTCATCAGCTGATTGATGCCCGGCCCCCACCCGCACGTCGGCGAGGGATGCCCCTCGAAACCGTCGGGGTACCGATCGTGCATGGGACCGTCGGCGAACGGCGCGTACGCGAGATCGCGCGGGATGCCGGTGATGTGCACCGCGCCGGTCTCGGCGTTGACCGACACCACGGAGATGCTGTCGAACCGCATGGAGTCCCGGCCCAGTCCGCTGTCGGCTCCGAGCAGGAGGAAGTTGTAGTAGCCGTTGGACGGCGGAACGGGCGGCGCGTTGTTCGTGAAGATCGACGCGATCGCCTCGCGCGCGGGCGCCAGCAGCTGCTGGGCGGCGTAGACAGCGCCGCCGCTGCCGACGAGGAGCCCGACGATGGCGAGCGTCGCCACCAGCGGCCTCGCTCCCGCTCGCAGATTCACGAGGCGGATCAGACGGAGGGTGTCGATCGTCAGCACGACCCACAGCACGGCGTAGGCCAGGAGCACCAGCTGGACGGCCAGCAGTGCGGCCGCGTTGGTGCCGAGCGTGAACAGCAGCGTCGGCCACACCAGAGCCGCTACGGCCGCAACGACCACGCCCGCCCACATGATCAGCGTCGCCGTCAGCCCTACCCGGCCGAGGCGCCGGCTTCCTGCCAGGACCTGCGCCGAGCCGGGAACCAGGAAGTTCAGGGCCAGCAGCCACCAGGCGCGGCGGGTCATCACGCGCGGCGACCGTGTGTCGGGTCGACGCATCGGCTGCTCGCCGACGATCACCGGCTCGGCGGCGGCTCGCGGCGAGCGCGGCGGTGCGGCCGTGCTCACAGTGACTCCTTCAGGCGCAGATTCTTCTCCTCGACCTGCGCCTCGAGGGTGCGCGCGTAGTGCTCGACACGGTCGGCGATCCGGGCGTCGGACGCACCGAGGATCCGCGCCGCCAGCAGACCGGCGTTCTTGGCGCCGTTGATCGACACGGTCGCAACGGGAATCCCCGCCGGCATCTGCACGATGCTGAGCAGCGAGTCGAGCCCATCGAGCGTCGCCAGCTGCACCGGCACACCGATCACCGGCAATGCGGTGACCGACGCGAGCATGCCCGGCAGATGAGCCGCACCACCCGCACCCGCGATGATCACACGCAGGCCACGCTCCCGAGCCTCACGCCCGTATCGCAGCAGCTTGTCGGGCGTGCGATGAGCGGAGACGACTTCCACTTCGTGCTCGATCGTGAACTCGCTGAGCACCTGAGAGGCATCGCTCATGACGCGCCAGTCCGAGTCCGATCCCATCACGACGCCGACGAGAGGGGAAGCCGAGGAATGCAGAGCGCGAGTCACCCGACCAGGCTAGGACGGCGCGCTGGAAGAACCCCGCAACGCCACGCATCCCGCCCGCCGTGCACGGCGCTCCGGCCCGTGGCATCCGGCGCCCCGTGCAGTTCGGAACGCCCGCGGCGGGCGAGGAGGTCAGTCGACGAAGAACGCGGCCGCGGCGCGTGCCTCGTACACGACGGCATCCACGTCGTCGCCGAAGGCGTTGACGTGGCCGACCTTGCGCCCAGGCCGCGGCGCCTTGCCGTAGGTGTGCACCTTCACCGCGGGGTGCGCGGCGAGCACGGCCGGAAAGCGGCTCTCCAGCGAATCGGTCTCGGGTCCGCCGAGGATGTTCACCATGACCGCCCAGGGCTGGCGCGCCGTCGGGTCACCCAGCGGCAGGTCGAGCAACGCGCGCACGTGCTGCTCGAACTGTCCGGTGACGGCACCGTTCCTGACTCCCGTGGCCGCTGTTGTGCGGC
>NZ_BADB01000217.1:0-8974 GCF_000333415.1 Microbacterium sp. B24
GACATCTCCGACAGCGGGACGAGGGCGCGCACGATCTTGATGCCCGACCCGTCCTCCATCGACTGGATCTGGCCACGACGCGAGTTCAGGTCGCCGATGACGTCGCCCATGTACTCCTCGGGCGTGCGCACCTCGACCGCCATGAGCGGCTCGAGGATGGCGGGGTTCGCCTTGCGGATGGCCTCCTTGAAGCCCATGGAGCCGGCGATCTTGAACGCCATCTCGGACGAGTCGACGTCGTGCGACGCGCCGTCGAGCAGGATCGCCTTGACGCCCACGACGGGGTAGCCGGCGAGGACACCGACGTTGGGGTACGGGCTGACCGAGACGACCGCGCCTCTCACCGGCAACCTGCCCGGTCGCATCCGCTCGGGCACCGTCGGGGTGCCGCTTCCCGGCTCGACCGTGCGCATCGCCGACGACGGCGAGGTGCTCGCGAAGGGCGTCGGTGTGTTCGCCGGCTATCGCAACGCGGACGACGACCGTGACGCCTTCGTCGACGGCTTCTTCCGCACCGGTGATCTCGGCAGGCTCGACGAGCGCGGCCGTCTCGTGCTGGAGGGACGCGTCAAGGACGTCGTCACGACGTCGGGTGGCAAGACCGTCGCCCCCGCGCGGTGGGAAGCGGCGATCGAAGAGCACCCCGTCATCTCCTCGGCGGTGACCGTGGGGGAGGGGCGGCCGTATCTGACCGCACTCATCGTGCTCGACCAGGATGCGGTCACCGCCGCACGCGGCAGCGCCGTGGCGCTGGATGACCCCGACCTCCGCGCAGAGGTGCAGCGGGCCGTCGACGAAGCCAACGCGCTGGTCTCGCGCAGCGAGCAGGTGCGACGGTTCGCGCTCGTCTTCGCGGATGCCGAGGATCGCGAGATCGTGACGCCGACGCTGAAGATCCGGCGTCGTCAGCTGCTCGACCGCGAGTCGGGCACCATCGACGCCCTCTACCTCTGACCCGCCCTACGCCCCTCAACCGGAGAACTCCCATGTCACAGCGCCCGGGCGCCATCCTCGTCACCATCCTCGTCGCGTTCGGCATCGGCGCAGCACTCGCCGTCGCCGGCGGAAGCGCCGGCGCATCGTGGGGCGGCATCCCGCTGTTCGCGCTCGCGGTCGTCGTGGCATTCGCGATCCAGGTCGTCGCCTACATTCCGGCGGCGCTGCTGCGTACCGAGAAGTTCTTCGATCTCACGGGCGGCCTGACGTTCGCACTGGTCGCGATCGTCTTGCTCGCGGCCGTCGCGCCGGCCTCGGTGCGGGCGTGGGTGCTGGCCGTCATGATCGTCGTGTGGGGAGTGCGGCTGTCCGTGTTCCTGTACGTGCGGGTGCACGCGCAGGGCGCGGACGGCCGCTTCGATGACATCAAGATCAACCCATTGGCGTTCCTGCGGGTCTGGATCATCCAGGGTCTGTGGGTCGCCGTCACGTCGTCGGCCGCGTGGGTCGGCATCACCGCTACCGCCGCGGGTGGGCTCGACGTCTGGATCGTCATCGGTGCCGTGGTGTGGCTCGTGGGCCTGGTCATCGAGGTCGTCGCCGACGGGCAGAAGGCGGCGTTCCGCAAGGATGCCGCCAACAAGGGGCGCTTCATCGATTCGGGCGTCTGGGCGTGGTCGCGGCATCCGAACTACTTCGGCGAGATCCTCGTCTGGGTCGGCGTCGCGATCGTCGCGCTGCCGGCGGCGGTGGGCTGGCAGTGGGTCACCGTGATCTCGCCGCTGTTCGTGATCCTTCTGCTGACGCGGGTGAGCGGCATCCCGATGCTGGAGAAGCGCGCCGACGCGCGCTGGGGTGACGAGCCGGCCTATCAGGAGTACAAGAAGCGCACCCCGGTGCTGGTGCCCGGTCTCGGTCGCGGCTGAGCGGCTGGCGCCGCGGGTCAGCGCACCGTGACGCGCGTGCCGACCTCGACATCCTTGTAGAGGTGCGCGATCGCGTCGGTGGGCATGTGGACGCAGCCGTGCGAGCCGTTCTGCAGGTAGCCGTCGGTGCCGAAGGGGAAGGTCTGCCACGAGGCGTCGTGGAAGCCGACGTCGCCGTCGTCGAAGGGCATCCAGTACGCGACGTGGTCGTCCCACGAGCCGTGGCGGTCGTGGCCGACCAGCTCGGTGTCGCGGGTCATGCGACTGATCGCTAACGTTCCGGTCGGCGTCGCGTAGTCCGGGTCGAAACCGGAGGCGCCGGTGGTCACCGCCGAGTCCATCAGCAGATTCTCGCCCGAGCACTCCCAGAGGTGCTGCGCCGCGATGCTGACGTACACGTGCAGCACGCCGTCACGCGCCGCCTCGCGGCCGGGCCCCGTGCAGTTCGCATCCGGTGAGGGCGTCGTATGGACCGTCCACACGGCCGGCGTGGGCGTCGGCGCCGGAGTGGGTGTCGGTGTCGGTGTCGACGAGGGCGTCGCGGTCGGGGTGGCTGCTGCGGTCGGGGTGGATGCCGCGGGCGCCGCGGATGCTGCGGGTGTGCTGCAGCCGGCAAGGCACAGCAAGGCGGCGGCGGCCGTCGCAGCGGCGACGAGGGGCGGCCGACGATGGGGCGCGATCATCCCCGGAATCTATGCGAAGCGGTGATGAGTCAGGTGAGTGCCGCCCGCCCGCGTGCCTTACCGGTAGTTGACGAACTGGAGGTCGACGTCGAGGTCGGCGGCCTTGAGCATGCGCTGAACCTCCTGCAGGTCGTCGCGCGACTTCGACTGCACGCGCAGCTCGTCGCCCTGGATCTGCGCCTTGACCGACTTGGGGCCTTCGTCGCGGATGAGCTTGGTGATCTTCTTCGCGTTCTCGGAGGAGATCCCCTCTTTGAGCGTCGACGTGATGCGGTACTCCTTGCCCGAGGCCTGCGGCTCACCCGACTCGAGCGACTTCAGCGAGATGCCGCGCTTGATCAGCTTCGACTGGAACACGTCGAGCACCGCCTTCGCCCGCTCTTCGCTGTTGGCCTTGATGAGGATCGCCTCGCCGCTCCAGTCGATCGACGCGTCGGTCCCCTTGAAGTCGTAGCGCTGCTCGACCTCCTTGCGGGCCTGGTTGAGCGCGTTGTCCGCTTCCTGGCGGTCGATCTTGGAGACGATGTCGAAAGAGGAGTCAGCCATGCGTGGCAGTCTAATCGCGCGCGCTCGCGAGCCCGTAGGGTCGAACCGTGTACACCGGCTTCGTCGCTCCCGCGGATGACGTCGTCGACGACGCCGTCGCCCGCGCGCTGGGCGCCGCAGGGGAGCGGGTGCTGCGCGGTGGCTGGCGGCGCGTGGAGCACGGTTCGGCGAACCTCGTCGTGCTCGCGGGGAGCGTGGCGGTGCGAGTGGCGCGCAGCGCGGATGCGGCATCCGAGGCCCTCCGGGCCCAGCGGCTCGTCGACGCGTTGCCGGCACTGCCTTTCGCGGTGCCGCGCTCCGCGGGCCCGGCGATCGATGACCGTGCCGCGGGTGGCGTGGTCGCGATCGCGCAGGAGCGCGTCGACGGCGAGCCGCATCCGAGCGGCAGCGGCGACCCCGTCGAGCTTCGACGCCTCCTCGACACCCTTCGCGAGTCCGACCTCGCGCCGCTGCGAAGGCACCTGGCCCATCGACACACCTTCTTCGGCGGCGAGGAGGGTCTGCGTCTCATGACCGGCGAGGCCGTCACGATGCTCGCTCCGACGGCCCGTGAGCGCGCTCGCCGCGCGGCCGAGGCGTTCGTCGGGCTCGCGCCGCAGGGCGACGTGCTGACGCATGGCGACCTGGCCGGCAGCAACGTGCTGTGGACCGGTGGCGTCGCCTCCACCGTCTCGGGTCTGATCGACTGGGATCTCGCTGCCGCCGACGACGAGGCGAAAGATGTGGCGGCGCTCGCGACGTGGCACGGGTGGGATCTCGTGGCGCAGATCGTGCCGCCCGAAGTCACACACCGCGCACGTGTCACGGCGGCGACCTACCCTCTGCAGCTGCTGTGCTTCGCGATCGCGGGATGCCGACCCGCTGAGGAGATCGAGCGCGCCCTCACGCGGGCCAACGACACGTACGCGGGCTGACCGGCCCGGCGCGGCGGACCGGTTCGTAGACTGGACGGATGCAGCCGCTCACGGAGAACCAGGTGCGCGCCGCCCTCGTCAACGCGACACCCGACGAGCTGGACCGCGTGGGGCTTCCGCTCTCCCTCGTGCTCGCCGACTGGGATCACCTCGATTTCCTCGCGTGGTCCGATCCGGACTTCCGAGGTCGGGGCTACATGATCGTCGAGCGCGACGGTGTGCCCACCGGGATCGTGCTGCGCGCGGCATCCGGGTCCCGTCCGCGCGCCGCGATGTGCAACCTCTGCCACACGATGCAGCCCGGCAACCAGGTGGCGCTGTTCACTGCGCGACGGGCGGGGGATGCCGGGCAGCGCGGCGACAGCGTCGGCACCTACATCTGCGCAGATCTGGGCTGTCACGAGAACGTCCGCCTCGCGGCGCCGCTCGCGCCGAGCGAAGTGCGTGCCAGCGTCGATCGCCGTATCGACGGGACGCGCCACCGCGTGGAGGCCTTCGTGGAGCGGGTCGTGGCCCCGCTCTGACGCGCGCGATGCGGCCCGTGGTTTTTCGGAACGCGTGCGGCCGGGTAAGATGGTTGATCGCGCCTCCGGTCGACTGCAAAAGCCGGGCGGGTGCGCACTCGGCGAGTTACCCAAGCGGCCAAAGGGATCTGACTGTAAATCAGCCGTCTTCGACTTCGGGGGTTCGAATCCCTCACTCGCCACCCACCGAAAGGCCCCGCACGCGCGGGGCCTTTCGCTTTCCCGCGTGCGGAGCGAGACCTCTCGCGCCGTCGCACCCGCGTGACAGGATGGGTGCACGGCTGGATGCCCGACGAAGGGGAGAGACATGACCGAACCGACGAGTTCACCGCAGTCGAACAAGATCCTGCGAGCGACGATCTGGGTCGCGATCGGCGCCCTGATCGCCGCCGCCCTCGTGTGCGTGGTGTGGGTGCTGATCGGCGACTCGAACGGCATCGTGGGTAAGGCGTTCCTGACGATCCTCCTGCTGGCCGGCTTCGCCGGCGTCTCGATCGCCGAGTCGAACATGGCGCAGAACCGGCCCACCTGGCTCGCGCTGACGAGCATGATCTCGTGGGTGCTCATCCTGCTGGTGGGAGCGTTCCTCATCTGGATGCCGACCAGCGGCTACTTCGGCGCCGGCGCCGAGCGCGTGTTCAAGTTCATCGTCATCGCGCTCATCGTCCAGGGGGCTCTTCTGCACGCCCGACTCTTCCTCAAAGCGTTCCAGCGGCACCAGACGACCTTCACCTCGATCGTCACCTACGTGACCATCGGGCTCGTCGTCATCCTCATGGTCATGCTCGTGCTGCCGCTGATGACCGATGAGTTCGTCACCTACCGTCCTCTCTACTGGCGCGTGGTCGTCGCCCTCGCGATCCTGTCCGCCGTCGGCACCGCGCTCCTGCCGCTCGTGAATGCGCTGTTCGCGCCGAAGCGTCCGCGTCCGCACATCGCGGCCCCTTACGGCGCGGCACCCTACACAGCGGCTCCCTACGGTTCGGCCCCCTACGGCGCGGCTCTGCTTTCGGCAGCACCGCCCGCGGCGCCTGCTCCCGCGCCCGCCGCGCCCCCGCAGCCCGCCGCCGCTCCCGTACAGCCGTCCGCACCGACTCCGACCCCCGCCCCGGCGGCATCCGTGCCGTGGCCCACCTTCGCCGACGGCGTCACCCCGCTGCCGGTGTTTCCCGACGGCTCGCCGGACTGGAATGCCTACTACACGGGTCACCCCTCGGCCGGAGCGCGCTTCTGGTTCACCGACGCGCCGAGCGCGCCGGCGGCTCCGGCCCCGCACGGACACGACGGTTACCCGCCCGCCCCGCCGCTGCCGCCGCAGCCGCACAGCTGAGCGTCAGTCGAGAAGCTCCAGCGCCGCCATCGCGGCGTTGTGGCCGCCGATCCCGCTGACGGCGCCGCCGCGACGCGCGCCCGACCCGCACAGCAGTACCCGTTCGTGTGCCGTCGCCACGCCCCAACGCTCGGCGGCCGATTCGAGCGGCTCGTCGTCGCCCGCCCACGGCCACGACAGCGGCCCGTGGAAGATGTCGCCGGCTGTCATGCCGAGCGACCCCTCCAGGTCGGTCGTGGTCCGTGCTTCGATGCACGGCGAGCCGTCGGGCGCGATGAACAGGCAGTCGGCGAGTGGTTCGGCTAGAACCGCATCGAGCGAGCGGGTCGCGGCATCCACGAGCGTCGGCCGGTAGTCGGCGCTCGTGACACCGGCAGCCAATCGGTGTGGAACCTGCAGTCCGAACAGGGTGAGCGTCTGCGCGCCCGACTGCTGCAGAGCCGGTCCGAGAATCGACGGATCGGTGAGGGAGTGGCAGTAGATCTCGGCGGGAAGAGGCTGCGGGATGCCGCCGGCCACCGCGGCGGCGTGCGCGTCATCGAGCTGGGTCATCGTCTCGTTGACGTGGAACGTCCCGGCGAACGCCGCTTCGGGCGACACCGTCGTGTCGCGCAGCCGCGGCAGCCGTGACAGCAGCATGTTGACCTTGAGCTGTGCGCCCTCCGGGGCCGTGTCCGCGTCGGGCGCGGGCGCCGCCGAGATCAGGCGATCGAGCACGCTCGGGCCGACGCCGCTCAGCACGAGACGCGCGGTGATCTGCTCGCCCGTCCTCAGCGTCACGGTTCCCCTGGGGTCGATCGCGGTCACCGTCGCGTTGACGCGAACCTCGGCACCCGCCCGACGGGCCGCGTTCTCGAGTGCGGCGCTCACCCGGCCCATGCCGCCCACCGGAACATCCCAGTCGCCGGTGCCGCCGCCGATCACGTGGTAGAGGAAGCAGCGGTTCTGGCGCAGTGAGGGATCGTCGGCCCAGGAGAACGTGCCGATGAGACCGTCGGTGAGGGCGATGCCGCGCGCGATGTCGGTGCCCAGCCCCTCGCGCAGCAGGTCACCCAGAGGCCGTGTGGTCAGCGCGTCCCAGAGCGCCGTGTCCGCCATATCCGCCCGCATCTCGCTGGCGCGGCGCAGGGGTGCCGTCACCGAGGGGAAGACCGTCGCGGCGAGGGGGAGGAGACGGTCGGTGAACGTCTCGAAGCGCTCCGCCTCGCGCAGGTCACCGGTCGTGCGGATGAAGCTCGCGGTGGTGGCCGCGGCATCCGCATTGTCGACGAGGATGCCGCGGGAGGGGTCGGCGGGGTCGGGGGTGTACGACGAGTAACGGCGCCGCCGGAGGTCGAGCCGCAGATCGAGGTCGTCGATGATCGTGCGGGGAAGCAGACTCACGAGGTACGAGTAGCGCGACAGGCGCGCGTCGACGCCCGCCCAGGGCTGCTCCGACACCGCCGCGCCGCCGACCCGGTCCTGCCGTTCGAGCACGACGACGCGCTTGCGTGCCTGGGCCAGATAAGCGGCGGCGGTGAGGGCATTGTGGCCACCGCCGACGATCACGACGTCGTAGTGCGCGCTCATGAGGCCACGCTAGTGCGCGTAGCGTGGAGGCATGGTGGATGCCGCGCAGTGGGAGAAGATCGCCGTCGACATCGCACGGGAGGCGGGCGCGCTCGCGCGGCGTCGGCGGGCTGAGGGCGTCGCGGTGGCGGCGACGAAGTCCACCCTCGCCGACATCGTGACCGAGGCCGACCGCGAGGTCGAGCAGCTCATCCGCGACCGGCTGGCCGCGGCCCGCCCCGACGATGGCTTCCTCGGTGAGGAGTCCGATCCGCAGCCCGGCACGAGCGGTGTCACCTGGGTGGTCGACCCCATCGACGGCACCGTCAACTACGCCTACGGCATTCCGCAGTACGCCGTCAGCATCGCCGCGGTGACCGGCGAGGCGCGGCCCGAGACGTGGGTCGCGCAGGCCGCGGCCGTCTACAGCCCCGCCGTCGACGAGCTCTTCCACGCGCACCGCGGCGGGGGCGCCTGGCTCGGCGATCAGCCTCTGCGCGTATCGACGGTGACGGATGCCGGGGCCCTGCTCGCGACCGGCTTCGGATACGACCCCGCCACCCACGACGGCGACCTGGCACGCGTGCGCCGGATGATGGTGCTCGCCCGCGACCTGCGTCGCGCCGGCGCCGCCTCCCTCGATCTGGCGTACGTCGCCGCCGGGCGGCTGGACGGGTACTTCGAGCGCGGGCTCAAGCCGTGGGATCACGCGGCGGGAGCCCTGCTGGTCACGGAGGCGGGCGGCGTCGTCGGCGGACGTCCCGGTGATGCGCCGGGGGCGGAGATGACGATCGCGGCCGGCCCGGAGCTGTTCACGCAGATGCGCGAGCTTCTGCAGATGTGAGGCGTCCACGGTTTGATAGGAACGTGGACCGTGTGTCCATGGCATTCCCAGCGACCACGATGTAGTGTTTACCCGATCGTTATCTTTGCCGGCCCGAACGGCGAAGCGATCCGAAGCCCGTAGTACGTCGTCGTGCGGAACCCCCCTTCCGTGCGGCCCGACGAGAGCCTGTGTGATTTGACCCCCGACACCCCCGCGGCCGATGCCACGCCCTTGCGGCGAGCCAGCCGACGACCCGAGCCGGCCGCAGCGCCGACCGGGCCGGGTGCACTGACCCGCGCCGAGTACCGGCGCCTGGCGGCTCAGGCTGCCGCGGCGGCGCCGGCGGAGACTGTTCCCCTCGGCGCTCCCGCCGTCGTCGCCGAGGCGGCGCAGCCCGTGGCGCCCGTCGAGTCCGCGCCCGCTGAGCCTTCCCTCGCTGAGCCTTCCCTCGCCGAGTCGGTCGTCGCCGACGTCGCCGCGGCGATCGTCGCTGAGACCGCCGTCGGAGCACAGCCCGACGAGGCCTCCCGCCGGCGTCTGCGCCGCGCCGCGCGGGCCGTGTTCGAGTCGGTGGCCACCGAGGACGCGTCGGCGCTCGACGTCACGCCCCACGCCGCGCCCGCGTCGCCCGTCGCCGTCGAGCAGGCCAGGGATGTCGTGCCCGCTCCCGTCGCCAACCAGCTGCCGAAGGATTCCGCGTTCGTCGCGGACTCTAGAGGATCCCCGGGACCGAGCTCGAAT
>NZ_BADB01000216.1:0-12355 GCF_000333415.1 Microbacterium sp. B24
CGGCCCCGCTGCCGAGGCGCTCGGGCACGCGGGCGGCTGGCCGCTGATCGCCGAGATCGTCAGCGGCGCCCGCTTCGGCCGCAACCTCGTGCACGGCTACCGCGGACTGCTGCGCGATGCGGAGCTGGGCGGCCGCATCGAGCGCGCCGTCGTCTTCGGTCATCCGACGCTCACCCGCGAGGTCACCGCGCTGCTGTCGCGTGACGACGTCGAGGTGCTCGCCGTGCGCGGGCCGGGAGAGCCGCTCAACCTCAACGGCACCTCGGTCTCGGTCGACGCCGTCGTGGCCGCCGTGGGCGAGATGGACCGTGAGTGGTTCGGCGCCTGGATGCGGGCGTCCCGCGCGGCATCCGTCGATCTCGCGCCGCCGGCGCCGGATGCCGCCGCGCTGTCGTCTGCGGTACCCGCCGAACGCCTCGGCGCCATCGCGTCCGAGCTCGCCGTCGCGCGCGCCCCGATCGACCGGGTGGGACTCGTCGATGCCGTGTGGCGGGCGACCTGGCCCCACGACCGGCTGTTCTTCGCCTCGTCGCGCCTCGTGCGTGTCGCAGACGGCGTGCTCGGCGGCAAGAAGGTGCCGGTCCACGCCAACCGCGGACTCGCCGGCATCGACGGCACCATCGCGACGGGCATGGGGATCGCGATCGCGAGCCAGACCGGCGCCGACGTCGGCGTGACCCGTGTGCTGACCGGCGATCTCGCCTTCCTCTACGACGTGGGGGCGCTTCTGCTGCCGGTCGGTGAGACGGCGCCGCGGCTGCAGGTCGTCGTCGGCAACGACGGCGGGGGAACGATCTTCGACGGGCTCGAGGTCGCCGGAATCGCCGGGCCCGACGCCATGCGGCGGGTGCTCTACACGCCGCAGGACGTGGATCTGGCGCCGCTGGCCGCCGCGTACGGCTGGGAGTACGTCCGCGTCGCCACGCGCGCCGAGCTCGACCAGGCGCTCACCGCCCGCGTCGTCGGGCGGCAGATCATCGAGGTCGCCCTCGCGCGCTGAACACCCTGGCCGGATCCGGCTGCCCGCGCCATGATGTGGAGATGACCGCGAGAAGCCAGAAGAACTGGAACGCCGATCCCGCCGAGCTCCTGCGCGTCGGCCCGGGGTTCCGACTCGCCGATCTCGATCCGGCATCCACTCCGGGCTACGACGGCGACAAAGACCAGGGGCAGAGCGACCTCGAGGCGGGTGCGGACGAGCTCGATGAGCTGCAGGAGCGCCTCTACGCGCAGAGCCGTGTCGAAGAGGGCGCTCCGGCGGTGCTGCTGGTGCTGCAGGCGATGGACTCCGCGGGCAAGGGCGGCATCGTCCGCCACGTGGTCGGATCGGTCGATCCGCAGGGCGTCGCGCTCGCCGCGTTCAAGAAGCCGACGCCCGAGGAACTCGCGCACGACTTCCTGTGGCGCATCGAGAAGCGTGTCCCCGCACCCGGCTTCATCGGGGTGTTCGACCGGTCGCACTACGAGGACGTCCTCATCGGCCGGGTGCGGGCGCTCGCGCCTGCCGACGAGATCGAGCGCCGCTACGACGCCATCGTCGCCTTCGAGAAGGGGCTCGTCGATCGCGGCATCCGCATCGTCAAAGTGATGCTGCACATCTCCGCCGACGAGCAGAAGAGCCGGCTGGGGGAGCGGCTGGACCGACCCGACAAGCACTGGAAGTACAACCCCGGCGACATCGACGAACGCCGCCTCTGGGACGAGTACATGGCGGCCTACCAGACGGTGTTCGCGCGCACCTCGACCCCCGAGGCGCCGTGGTTCGTCGTGCCCGCCAACCGCAAGTGGTACGCACGTCTGGCCGTCCAGGCGCTCCTGCTGGATGCGCTCGAAGACATCGATCCGCACTGGCCCGCCGCCGACTTCGACGTCGCGGCCGAGAAGAAACGCCTCGCCGACAGCTGACCCCGGGCGCGCCCTACGCCAGGGCGTCGACGATCGGGCGGAACTTCACGCGGGTCTCGAGCATCTCGGCCTCGGGGTCGCTGCCGGCGACGATCCCGGCGCCGGCGTGCGCGCGGAACGGGATGCCGTCGGCATCCGCCGCCGCGAGATCGAACTGAGCCCCGCGCAGCGCGATCGCCCACTCGCCATCGCCGTTCGCGTCGACCCACCCGACGGGTCCGGCGTAGCGGCCGCGGTCGAACGGTTCGATGCGACGGATCGCGGCCAGAGCGGCCGCCGTCGGTGTTCCCGCGACGGCCGCCGTCGGGTGCAGCACCCCCAGCAGGTCGAGGGCGGAGGTCTCGGCGGCGGTCGTGGCCTCCACATCGGTCGCGAGGTGCCACACGTTCGGCAGCGCGAGAGTGAACGGCTGCTCCGCGGCCGCCAGCGCGCTCGCGTGCGGCGAGAGGGCGTCGACGAGACTGCGCACGGCGTACTGGTGCTCGGCGAGGTCCTTGGCGCTCGTCGCCAGGCGCAGCGCCGCCTCGCGATCGGCGTCCGGGCCGGCGCCCCGAGCGACCGTGCCGGCGAGCACCCGCGCGGTCACCTGGCCCCCCGAGACGGTGACGAGCGTCTCGGGGCTCGCGCCGATGAGCCCGTGCACGGCGTAGACCCACGTGTCGGGGTACGACGAGGCGAGCGAGCGCGCGAGTCGCCGGAGGTCGGCGCCGGCCGGAACCGTGCCGGCCAGCTCCCGAGCGAGCACGACTTTGCTGACCTCTCCGGAGGCGATCGCGGCAAGTCCCGCACGGACCGCATCCTGATAGCCCTCCGGAGTCAGCGCGCCGGGTCCCACCGCGGCCGACCAGTGCGGGCCGTAGCCGATCGCGCGGGGCTCATCGGGCTCGGGGGCGCCGTCGTCGGGCAGCACCCAGCTCACCCAGGTGCGGCCCTCGCGCGTGCCGATCGTCATCCGCGGCACCGTCAGCACCGCGGTCGCGGCCGACTCCACGTCGAACGGCAACGCGCCGAAGGCGATCAGGCCGCTGCCGGAAACGCCGACGTGGTCGTCCACCGTCGCCGCCGCCGCAACTGCGCGCCAGCGGTCGGCGAGGGTTGCGGCATCCGCCGCCGGCACCTCCATGCGCAGCGCCGAGCCGACGCCCACGAGCCACGATCCGCGTCGCGCCCACACCAGGGGGTCGGCCGGATCGGCGTATTCGAGCAGGTCGTCGATCGCGGCGATCTCCCGGCTCACGATGCGCAGGCGGGGTGGCAGGAGCGGCGCGGAACTCACCCGATCAGCCTAATCCCGCGGGCGCGCGGCAGCGGGGCGCCCGAGGTCAGGGCGGGTTTAGCTCCCGCCATGACCGATTGACCCGGGCCCGGCACCCCGCTCGTTTTCCGCTGGCGCAAGTGGGGGGCGGACCGCACTGGGAGCACGAGTGCGTGTATCTCGGCAGCGACGTCCACGGCGATTGGGTCGGTCAGCGCGACGGGCTGCGCCAGTGCCCGACNGGGCGTCGACACGGTCAGCGACGGCGACAACGTCACCCTGATCCCGCCGAGCGGCGAATACGCCGCCACCCTCAACGCGACCCACCCGCGCATCGCGATCTACATCGATGTGGCGTGGGATCTGCGATGGGATGCCGCGGCGGATCCCGCCGGCATCCCGAGCCCCACGGGCATCGACATGGACCTCGACGTCGTGCGTGCCCGCGACGGCCGCGGCATCTGGATCGACGACCGCGACGAGTGGGACGAGCATCGCGTGCAGTACGGCTACCCGAGGGAGATCGTCGAGCGCCTCGAGACCGTGGCGGTCGAGCTCGAAGCCGAGGTCCGTGCCGAGCGGGCGCCCTACGACCAGGCGACGGCGGCGCACTGGCTCGCCGTGCTCGCGGCGCTGCCTCATCGCTGAGAGCCGCCGCGCTGCCGCGCTGCCGCGCCGCCGCGAGCGCGCCTAGGATCGAAGGGTGAGTGAACACCGCGCCGACCTGGGCAAGGATCCGTCCCGCGTGAGCGGCATGTTCGACGAGGTCGCCGCCGGTTACGACCGCACGAACACCGTGTTGAGCCTCGGCAACGATCGGCTTTGGCGCATCGCCACGACGCGTGCCATCGCTCCGCGGCCCGGTCAGCGCATCCTCGACCTCGCCGCCGGGACGGGCGCGAGCTCGGTCGCCCTGGCGCGCAGCGGCGCAGAGGTGGTGGCCGGCGACTTCTCGCCGGGCATGATCGCCGAGGGCCGCCGTCGTCACGGACATGTGCCCAACGTCACCTTCGTCGAGGCCGATGCGATGGCGCTGCCGTTCGCCGACGGCGAGTTCGACGTGGTCACCATCTCGTTCGGCCTGCGCAACGTCAACGATCCGAAGAAGGCGCTCACCGAGATGCTGCGGGTCACCGCGCCCGGCGGCATGCTGCTGGTGTGCGAGTTCTCGCACCCGCAGAACCCCGCGTTCGCGAGCCTCTACCGGTTCTACAACGACCGGATCCTGCCGACGGTGGCGCGCAGCGTGAGCTCGAACGCCGACGCGTACGACTACCTCAACGAGTCGATCAAAGACTGGCCCGACCAGGTGACGCTCTCCTCGTGGATCCGCGACGCCGGCTGGACCCGCGTCGCCCACCGCGACCTCACCTTCGGCATCGTCGCGCTGCACCGCGCGATCAAGCCGCTCGTCTGAGCCCCGTTTCGACTCGCTGCCCTCGCTCACCGAGCGGGGGAGACAGCGACTCCCGGTCGTTGAGCGAGGGCGCGTAGCGCCCGAGTCGAAACGGCCTCCGCGACCGCGGGTGCGACGGCCGCGGGTAGGCTGGGAGGGTGACTGCGAGCTCCTCCGCTGCCGGTGCGCGATTGACGGCCAACCTCGGTCTGACCGAGCGTGTGCTCGCTGGTCCCCGGATGCGCAAGCTGCTCGCCGTCGTCGAGGACGGCCTCGACCGCGTCGAGGACACCCTCGCCCGCGAGCTGCGGGTCAGTGACGCGCTCGCCGACGCCACGACGCGCTATCTCTACGAGGCCGGCGGCAAGCGGGTGCGTCCCATGCTCACGCTCCTGACCGCGCAGCTGGGCGAAGGCACCACCGAGCACGTCATCACCGGTGCCACGGCCCTGGAGATGACCCACCTGGGTTCGCTCTATCACGACGACGTCATGGACGGTGCGGACGTGCGTCGCGGGGTCCCCAGCGCCCACGCCGTGTGGGGCAACAACGTCGCCATCCTCACCGGCGACCTCATGTTCTCGCGCGCCAGCCAGCTGATGGCCCAGATCGGCGAACGCGCGATCCGTCTGCAGGCCGACACGTTCGAGCGTCTCGTCCTCGGACAGATGCACGAGACGGTGGGCGCTCAGGCCGGCGAGGACCCCGTCGACTTCTACCTGCAGGTGCTGGCCGACAAGACCGGATCGCTGATCGCGGCATCCGCTCAGGCCGGCATCCTCTTCTCGGACGCGCCCTCCGAGTACCGTCAGCCCGCGCTGGAATACGGCGAGAAGGTCGGCGTGGCCTTCCAGCTGCTCGATGACGTCATCGACCTTTCCGACGACCCCGCCGAGACGGGCAAGGTCCCCGGCACCGACCTGCGCGCCGGCGTGCCGACCATGCCCTACCTGCTTCTCGCCCGGGCCGCCGACCCGGCCTCGCGCGCGCTGAAGGCCACGATCGACGACGGCGTGGCGCGCATCGCCGACGGAGCCGATCCTGCGATCCTCGACGAGGCGATGCAGCAGCTGCGTGCACACGCCGTGACCGCCGAGACCCGCGCCAAGGCGTACGAGTGGGCGGATGCCGCGATCGCGGCGATCGATCCGCTTCCGGCCGGTCCCGTGCGCGATGCGCTGGTCAAACTCGCCCACGTCATCGTCGACCGCTCGAGCTGATCGCGTCTCGACCCGGGCCTGCCGGCCCTTGCCCCACGACCGGATGAACACGAAGGACACACCCATGACCAAGCTGAGGCTGGCCATCGTCGGCGCGGGCCCCGCCGGCATCTACGCGGCGGACATCCTGTTGAAGGCCGAGCGCAAGTTCGACGTCTCGATCGATCTGTTCGATCACCTTCCCGCCCCCTACGGACTCGTGCGCTACGGTGTCGCCCCCGACCACCCCCGCATCAAGGGGATCATCACCGCCCTTCGCGACGTGCTCGATCGCGGTGACATCCGCATCTTCGGCAACGTCCGCTTCGGTCAGGACCTCACCCTCGACGACCTGAAGCAGCACTACAACGCCGTCATCTTCGCCACCGGTGCGATCAAGGATGCCGACCTCGACATCCCCGGCATCGATGCGGCCGGCTCGTTCGGCGCGGCCGACTTCGTCAGCTGGTACGACGGACACCCGGACTTCCCGCGCGAGTGGCCGCTGGATGCGGCATCCGTCGCCGTGATCGGAAACGGCAACGTCGCGCTCGACGTCGCGCGTGTGCTCGCCAAGCACGCCGAAGACCTCCTCGTCACCGAGATCCCCGCGAATGTGCAGGCCGGGCTCGAGGCTTCGCAGGTGACCGACGTGCACGTGTTCGGTCGCCGCGGCCCCGCCCAGGTCAAGTTCACCCCGCTGGAGCTGCGCGAGCTCGGCGAGCTGCGCGACGTCGACATGGTCGTCTACGACGAGGACTTCGACTACGACGAGGCGTCGCGCGCCGCGGTCGCCAGCAACAAGCAGGTGATGGTCATCGATCGGGTGCTGCAGTCGTGGCGTCAGCGGCCGGGCGTCAACAACGCCGGAGGCGAGGCGTCGCGCCGGCTGCACCTGCACTTCTGGGCCAAGCCCGTCGAGGTGAAGACCGACGACAGCGGCCGCGTCGCCGCTCTCGTGTACGAGCGCACCCGTCCGGACGGTCAGGGCGGCGTCATCGGCACCGGCGAGCTGCGCGAGGTGCCGATCCAGCAGCTGTACCGCGCCGTCGGCTACTTCGGATCGCCGCTGCCGGGCGTGCCGTTCGACAAGAAGCACGGCGTGATCCCCAATCACGAGGGTCAGGTGCTGCACAAGGACTCCAACGAGCGCGTGCCCGGCGTCTATGCGACCGGCTGGATCAAGCGCGGCCCGGTCGGACTCATCGGGCACACGAAGTCGGACGCGATGGAGACGATCAGCCACCTCATCAACGACCAGGCGTCGTGGTGGCAGCCCGCCGACCCGTCGCCGGAGGCGATCCCCGCCCTGCTGGCCGAGCGCGGCGTCGCGTGGACGGACCTCGACGGGTGGCATCGTCTCGACGAGCACGAGGTCGCTCTCGGCGCCCCGCACGAGCGTGCGCGCATCAAGGTCGTCGACCGCGACGAGATGGTCCGGGTCTCGCGCGGCGAGTAAGGCGTCGGTTCGGGAGGAGATGTCGCGTCGGGAGGTCGCTGTCGCGGCATCCGTCCTCCCGAACGGAAATCTCCTCCGCTGGCGCACGCGGGTGGGCCTGCTTCGACTCCTCCCCAGCGGGGAGAGGCGACAGGTTGTGTACGGATGCCGCGGAGCGCGGGGTCGCCGGCTGTGGCTCGGGTCACGATGTCGCACATGGATGCCGCGACGTGGGCCCGTGCATGCGGAGGCGTGGTCCGCAGCGATCGGATCGCTCGAGCCGGATACGGGCGCGGTGCGCTCGACCGCGCGGTGGCGCGGCGGGAGCTGGTGCGCGTGGCTCGCGGCTGGTTGGCCGTACCGGATGCCGACCCGCACCTGATCGCGGCGGCACGGTCGGGCGTGGTGATCTCGTGCGTGACGCAGGCGCGCCGGCGCGGCTGGTGGGTGCACGACGACGACGCGCGCGTTCACGTCGCCGCTCACGCTCACGCCGGGAGGGCGCCGACGGCCACCGCGGTCGTGCACTGGGCGCGGCCGGTGGTGCCGCGGCATCCGGATGCACTGGTCGATGCTCGCGAGAACGTGCTCGCTGCGGTCGCCGCGTGCCAACCGTTCGAGGTCGCGTTGGCGGTGTGGGAGTCGGCTCTGCGGAAGGAAGAGGTCAGCGCCCCGGCGCTGGCACGGCTTCGCCTTCCGGCCTGTGCGCGCCGTGTGCTCGCGGCGGCGGAGGTCTGGTCCGACTCGGGATTGGAGACGATCGTCGTGCCCCGGTTGCGGTGGATGCGTCTGTCGCTGCGGCGCCAGATCTGGATCGCCGGCCACCGCGTCGACCTGCTCATCGGCGAGCGGCTCGTCTTGCAGATCGACGGCGGCCACCATGTCGGAGGGCAGCGCGATGCCGACAACGCGCACGATGCCGCCCTCATGCTGCTCGGGTATCACGTGATCCGCGTCGGCTATCGACAGGTGATCCATCAGTGGGAGCAGGTGCAGGACGTGCTCATGCGTGCGGTCGCCCAGGGACTCCACCTCGCGCGCTGAACCGCCCGGGAGGAGATGTCGCGTCGGGAGGTCGCTGCCGCGGCATCCGTCCTCCCGAACGGAAATCTCCTCCGCTATCCTCGTCGCCCCGCACAGAGGAGCCGCGGATAGGCTGGCGACATGGCGGGCGAGTGGGTCGCAGACATCCTCGGGCCGGGCTTCGAACAGCTCACGCTCGAGCTCGGCGCGGACGCCGATCCCGCCACCCTCGTGCGCTCCCTCCCGCGGATGCCGTGGCTGCGACCGTTGAACGGTGTGGACGTGCTGTACGTGCACGGGTGGTCGGACTACTTCTTCCAGACGGAGCTGGCGCGCTTCTGGACGGGCCTCGGTGCCCGGTTCTACGCCCTGGACCTGCACGGATACGGCCGGAGCCTGCGCCCGGGGCAGATCCCGGGATACGTCACGACGCTCGACGACTACGATCCCGACATCGCCGCCGCCCTCGCCGCGATGGGCACGCACGATCGCGGCCGGCGGCTCGTGCTGCTGGGGCACTCGACGGGAGGACTCACCCTGAGCCTCTGGGCGGCACGGCATCGCGGCGCGGCCTCCGCCGTCGTGCTCAACAGTCCGTGGCTGGAGCTGCAGACGGGTGCGATCGGGCGTCAGGCCATCGCCCCGATCATCGCGATGCGGGCACGCTTCGACCCTCTCGGCGCGCACCCAGTCGTCGATCTCGGCTTCTACACGCGCGCGCAGCGCGAACTGGGGACCCTGCCCGACAGCCCCGAAGGCTGGCGTCCCGAGCGGGGCTTTCCCACCCATCCGGGGTGGCTCGCCGCCGTGATGCGGGGTCACGCCACGGTCGCCGGCGGCCTGACGATCGACGCCCCGGTGCTCACCCTGCTCTCCGCCGCATCGACGACGCCGCTGCAGTGGGCGCCGGAGATGACCTCCACCGACAGCGTGCTGGTGGTCGCCGACATCGCCCGTGCGGCGACGCGGATCGGCTCTCTCGTGACGGTCGCGCACATCGACGGCGCGATCCACGACGTGTTCCTGTCGGCGCCGGAGCCGAGGGATGCCGCGTACGGCGTCCTGCGCCGCTGGCTCGTCTCGGGCGCGCTGGGCTGATCCGCGCCGCTCAGCCGCCGGCGGTGGGAGTCGGAGACGGGCTCACGCTCAGGCTCGGCGACGGCGACGGCGACGGTGCCGGGCCGCCGAGCAGCGAGGGGTGGGTCAGCTTCCACCAGTCGTCGGGAGGGGCGATCGTTCCGCGCACGGCCACCGCGACGCTGGCACTGCGGCCGCCGGAGGTCCACGTCGCGATGCCGATCTGCTGGCCGTCCTGGCCGGTCGGCGCAATCGTCAGCGTGATCGATGCGGTGATCGGCGTATCGGACCACGTGAGCAGGCTCTCGTCGCGCGACAGCACCAACTGCGCCTCCCCGCCCCAGGGGCTCGTCACCGTGCCGACCGGTGTTCCCGCTTTCGCGACCGGCACCAGGTGCACGCCGGCGGCGACGCTGCGCAGCGCGGTGGTGACATCGGCATCCACCTGCTCCCGCGACTGCCCATCGAGCGAGACGCCGACGATCTTCAGCGGTTCGCCCAGTCCGGGGTTGCTCGTCGCGGTGTAGAGCAGTGCGAACGTCCCGGCGCCGAGGTTGCCCGTCTTCAGGCCGGTCACACCGTCGCTGCCGAGCAGATCGTTGGTGTTGTCCACCTCTCCGACCGTCGGGACGGTGGCCGACGGCATCGACGTGATCCGGGCGAGAGCGGGGTTGGCCGCGGCGAGCTGTCCGATGGCGAGCAGATCACTCGGTGTGCTCGTGTTGCGCTCATCGATGCCGGTGGGCTCGACGATCGTCGTTCCGTTCAGCTGGTGAGCCTGGAGCCACGTGCGCGTCGCGGAGACGTAGCCCGAACGGGAGCCGAAGGCCCACATCGCCACCGCGTCGGCGTAGTTGCTCGCCGACGGCAGCAGCATGGTGGTCAGGGCGTCGCGCAGCGACATGGAGCTGCCGGTCGGCATGGCGGCCACGGTCGCGCCGAGCACGTAGTACTGGTCGTACAGGTCGTGGTCGGCCTTGTCGAACGTGATCGTCGGACCGGGGTCGTCGGCGCTCTGCAGCGGATGAGCGTCGAGCACGACGAGCGCGGTGATCAGCTTGCTGATGCTCGCGATCGGTCGGGGCTGGTCGTCACCGCTCACCGCGTGCAGTCCCGCCGCCCCCAGATCGCCCGCGGCGCCGACCACCGAGATCGCGGCGGCCCGTCCGGAGGGCATCGCCAGCGCTGCCGGGGCGCCCGGCGCCACGGTCGGAACGCGTGTCGTCGTCTCGAGCGCCGGCAACGGCGCCGAGAGGGCCCACGCCGTGTAGCCGCCGGCGCCGGCGACGATCGCGAGCACGACACCTGCGGCGATCAGCCAGCCACGGCGGCGGCGCCGACGCCGGCGCAGGCGCTCGGCATCCTCGGCGGACAACGACACGTGCGACGCACCGCTGGGGGCCGAGGCCATCAGGTCGGCGAAGTCCTCGAGCCCGTCGTCGTGCGGCATGGTCATCGGCCTCCCCGTGCGGTGACGGCGCTCGCCGGGAGCCGCGGCATGACAGCGGAGGAGCTCACTCTGCGAGCGTATCCGGTCGCGCACGCGGCGAGAGCCTCCATACCGTGTCGGCGGGCGCTTCGGCAACCCATCCGGGCGTCGGGCGCGAGCATGGCAGGATTTCGGAGCGGACACCCGATCCGATCGGGCCACGGCTCCGAACAAGAGGCAGCTACGCCCATCCCGAAGGAGAGCTCCGTCCGTGAGAGAAGTCTCGACTGCGCCGCTTGCCGACCTGTCGGCGTACCGCAATGTCACCGACCTGCTGACGCGTCGGGTCGACGAGGCTCCCGACCACGTCGCCTTCGACGTGCGCGACGGAGAACGGTGGCGGCCGGTGACGACAGCCGCCTTTGCCGCCGAGGTGCGCGCGGTCGCCAAGGGGCTGCTGGCCGACGGCCTGCAAACCGGCGACGCCGTGGCGATCATGGCCCCGACGCGCTACGAGTGGGCCGTCGCCGACCTGGCCGTCTGGTTCGCGGGAGGCGTCGTCGTGCCCGTGTACGACTCCTCCGCGCCGAGCCAGGTCGCGGCGATCGTCGCCGACGCCGGCGTGCGCGTCGCCTTCTTCGGTGACGAGCGCTCCCGGTCCGCGTTGGCGGCGGCCGGGGTACCGACCGTCCTCTCCCTGACGCGTGGCCTGGCCGACCTCGCCGCTCGCGGCGGCCTCGTCGACGACGCCGTGCTCGAGCGTGCCCGCACGGATGCCGGCCCCACCTCGCCCGCGACGATCGTCTACACCTCGGGCACGAGCGGCACGCCCAAGGGCGTCGTCCTCAGCCACGAGAACTTCCTCGGGCAGGTGCTCAACATCGCCGCCGCGTACTCCGACATCGTGCGGGCGGACGGCAGCACGGTGATCTTCCTTCCCCTGGCGCACGTGCTGGCCCGGGGGCTGCAGCTGATCTGTCTCGCCAGCGGCATGCGCATCGCTCATCTCTCGGAGCCGTCGGAAGTCGTCGCCTCGCTCGCGGAGCTGCGCCCGACCTTCCTCGTGGTCGTGCCCCGCATTCTCGAGAAGATCGCCGCGGCGGCCGCGGCGAAGGCCGCCGACAAGCACCTCGGGCGGGTCTGGGATGCCGCGGTTCGCACCGCCACGCAGCTCGCACGGCGTGAGGAGCAGATCGACGACGGCGAGCGGCCCGCGTCGTCGTGGAGCCTGGGGCTGCGTCGCCGCGTGTTCGACGCCCTCTTCTACCGTCGCATCCGCGGCCTCATGGGCGGGCGCATCGGCTACGTGCTCTCGGGCGGCGCGACGTTGCCGTCACGGCTGTCGTTGCTGTTTCGCGGCATGGGTGTTCCGGTGATCGAGGGGTACGGGCTGACCGAGACGACCGCGCCTCTCACCGGCAACCTGCCCGGTCGCATCCGCTCGGGCACCGTCGGGGTGCCGCTTCCCGGCTCGACCGTGCGCATCGCCGACGACGGCGAGGTGCTCGCGAAGGGCGTCGGTGTGTTCGCCGGCTATCGCAACGCGGACGACGACCGTGACGCCTTCGTCGACGGCTTCTTCCGCACCGGTGATCTCGGGAGGCTCGACGAGCGCGGGCGTCTCGTGCTGGAG
>NZ_BADB01000215.1:0-6920 GCF_000333415.1 Microbacterium sp. B24
AGGTGCGCCCGCCGGTCGGTGCGGCGACATTTCGCGGCGACGTTGTCGCGCACGAAGAGCGCGTCGGCGTCGTCGGGCACCAGCCGCACGTCACGGGCGTGCTCGCCGGTCGCGAGGGCGAGCAGAAGGCTCGACTTGCCTGCGCCGTTGGGCCCGACCAGCGCCATCACCTCGCCCGGGTGCAGCGTCACGGCGACATCGTCGACGGCCAGGCGCTGCCCGTAGCGGACGGTCACCCGCGTCGAGAGCGCCGGTTCACAACTCCGGAGATCCGCTGCGGTCGCGGCCCGCGGCGGCCCTTCGGTGGGGAGGGGAGGCGGAAACTCCGGAGTTGTGAACGGCGAGGGCCGGGTGGTGACGGTCGCGGGTGCCGCCCCGGCTGCCGCCGCGACGTGCAACCACGTGTCGGCGACGCCGGCGAGCTCGGCGCCGCGGTGCTCGGCGACGATGACGCACATGCCGGCCTCGTGCGCCAGCGCGCCCAACAGCGTCACGATCCGGGCACGCGCGGAGCGGTCGAGGTCGGTGAGCGGCTCATCCACGAGCAGCAGCACCGGCTGCTCGACGATGGCGGCGGCGATGGCGACGAGGCTCGCCTGGCCGGCGGAGAGCTCCCGCAGCCGCCGATCGAGCAGCGCCGTGATGCCGAGACGGTCGGCGACGTCGCGAACACGCTCGTCGACGAGCACGCGGGCGAGCCCGCGCAGCTCCAGCGCCAGCCCGATCTCATCGCGCACGTTCGTCGTCACGAACCCGGCGCGGGGGTTCTGCAGCACCACGCCGACGAGCCGCGACAGGTCCCGCGGCGGGGTGTCGGCGCGATCGTGCCCCGCGATCGACAGGCCGCCGTCGAGCCACCCGCCGTCGAGATGGGTGTGCAGCCCGCTCAGGGCACGCAGCAGGGTGGTCTTGCCCGAGCCGGTGGCGCCGGTGAGCACCGTCAGCGAGCCGCTGCGGATGCCGTCGCTCACCGCATCCGCCCCGACGCTCGACCCGTCGATCGTCACGACGGTGTCGTCACCGAACCCGAGCGCGAGAGGTCCGTGCGCGATCGGAGAGCGGCAGTCGCCCTCGATCGTGCGACCGGCGTAGCCGCGCAGCTCCAGAGACGCGCCGACGGCGGTGGCACGCTCGATGGTCGCCTCCAGCACCGGCGCGAGCACGCGGATGCCGATCCCGAAGCCGCGCTCGCCGCGCAGACGCTGCGCCCTCCGCGCCGTGCGTGCCGCATCGGCGAGCGACGGAAGTGCGGCCCACGCGATCGACAGTGCCCGCGCGAGTCCCTGGAAGGGACACGTCGCGCGCCGCGCGCGAGCAGTCCCGGCAGGTCGAGCAGCGCACTGAGCATCCCGAAGGCGAGGATGGTCAGTGCGATCGGGAGTGCGCCGACGACGGCCGCCGTCAGCCCGTCGGCCGTCACCGGGCCGAACATCCGAACGTGGGCGAGCGGCGGTGCCAGGGGCCACACCGGCAGCGGCAGCAGCACCGCGCCGGTGCCGTCCACGCCGTGGAAGAGCACCCGGTACACGACCCGGACCGCCACGAAGCCGACCGCCAGAGCGAGGGCGGCGCGCAGGGGTCCGGGGCGGAAGCTCACGCGCCGAGGTTACGCGCGTCGGCAGCGATCAGCGGCAGTGGTGCTCACGCCGCCGGTGCAGCGGGGGCGCCGTCGAGGGTGAACAGCAACTCCACGCTCTCGCCGGGCTGTGCCGTCAGGGTCGACAGGCCCTCCTGCGCATAGTCCCAGGCTCCGTCGACCGGCTTGGTCCACAGGGCCCAGTAGGCGAACGCCGCGGGCATGGCGTCGCACTTCTCGATGTACGCGGGGTCCTGCGCCGAGCCGACCGGAGCGGATGCCGAGGGCAGCCCGTTGACGCGGCAGACGACCTGATCGCCGTACTGCTTCGTGCCCTCGATGCTCACGCCGACCAAGTTCAGTGCGTTCGAAATCGTCACGGAACCCGTCCCGATGATGCACCAGGTCTCGGATGAGCCGCCTTTGAGCGCCGACGAATCGACCGTGAGTGTGACACCCTCCGACCCGGTGCACGCAGCGTCGGCCTCGGCCGTGCCGGCCGGAGTCGGCGATTCGGTCTCGGCGCGCTGCGCATCGCCGGTCGACGCACAGGCGGACAGGCCGAGCGCGAGGGTGCCGGCGGCGAGCAGGGTCAGGATGCGGTGGGGCGACGTCACCGCTCCAGCGTAGAGGGGGCAGGACGCGCGCCCCGGCCGGATGACGGCGCCCGCGCGTAGGCTGGGCGGGTGACCGACTCCTTCGTCTCCGAGCTGTTCGACCCCGCGGAGTGGATGCTCGCCCCGGGTGCGGATGCGTATACCGACATCACCGCGCACGTCTCGCGTGACGGTCGCATCGCGCGCATCGCGTTCGACCGTCCCGAGGTGCGAAACGCGTTCCGCCCGCACACCGTCGACGAGCTGTACCGCGCTCTCGACATCGCACGTCAGGACCCGCGCATCGGGGTCGTGCTCCTGACGGGGAACGGCCCGAGCCCGAAGGACGGCGGTTGGGCGTTCTGCTCGGGCGGTGACCAGCGCATCCGCGGTCGTGACGGCTACACCTACGCCGCCGATGACGCGACGGCGCCCGATCCTGCCCGTGCGGGTCGTCTGCACATCCTCGAGGTGCAGCGCCTCATCCGCTTCATGCCGAAGGTCGTCGTCGCGGTGATCCCCGGGTGGGCGGCGGGCGGCGGACACTCGCTGCATATCGTGTGCGACCTGTCGATCGCCAGCGCCGAGCACGGCCGTTTCAAGCAGACGGATGCCGATGTCGGGTCGTTCGACGCGGGCTACGGCTCGGCGTACATGGCTCGCCAGGTCGGCCAGAAGATCGCCCGCGAGGTGTTCTTCCTCGCCGAGGAGTACTCGGCCGCCCGTGCCTATGAGATGGGCGCGGTCAATCGCGTCGTGGCGCACGCCGAGCTCGAGCGCGAAGCGATCGCGATGGCGCGGACGATCCTCGGCAAGTCGCCGACGGCGATCCGCATGCTGAAGTTCGCGTTCAACGCGATCGATGACGGAATGGTCGGTCAGCAGGTGTTCGCGGGCGAGGCGACCCGTCTCGCGTACGGCACCGACGAAGCCGTCGAAGGCCGCGACGCGTTCTTGCAGAAGCGCGACCCGGACTGGTCGCCGTACCCGTACCACTACTGACCTTCCCGGAGACGAACGTGCGGCTGGAGAGGGTCGACGCAGCGGATGCCCGCGCGGTGCTGCGGGGTCTGCGTTCGGCGGTGCTCGGGGCGGGGCCGGCGATCGCGCTCGGCGGGGGAGACGAGCTGCCCCGGGACGTGCCGGCCGGAACAGCGGTGGTCGTCACGACATCCGGCTCCAGCGGCTACCCGAAGGCCGTCGCACTCAGTCGGGCAGCCCTGACGTCATCGGCGATGGCGACGGCCGCTCGCCTCGGCAGCGGCTCATGGCTGCTCGCTCTGGCTCCGGGCTACATCGCGGGTGTGCAGGTTCTGGTGCGCGCGCTGGTCGCCGGCAACGAGCCCGCCGTCCTGGCGGGTCCGTTCCGCGCCGCCTCGTTCGTCGCCGCGGCATCGTCGATGGCGTCCAGTCGCGGGGGCGAGCGGGTGCCGACCTACACGTCCCTCGTTCCTGCTCAGTTGCAGACGCTTCTCGACGACCCTGCCGGATGCCGCGCCCTCGCCGGCTTCGCCGCGGTCCTCGTGGGCGGCCAGGCGCTGCCGCCGGCGCTCGCCGCGCGCGCGAACGAGGCCGGCATCCGTGTCGTGCGCACGTACGGATCGAGTGAGACGGCCGGCGGCTGCGTGTACGACGGCATCCCGCTCGACGGCGTGGGCGTGCGCATCGTCGACGGGGAGGTGCACGTGTCGGGACCGACACTCGCGGACGGCTACCTCGGCGAGCCGGAGCGCACCGCCGCCGCGTTCGTGCGCGACGACGCGGGTGTGCGCTGGTACCGCACCGGCGACGCCGGGCGGTTCGACGGTCGGTTGACCGTCACGGGTCGCCGTGACAACGTCATCGTCTCGGGCGGGATCAATATCTCGCTCGATCGCGTCGAGCGCATCGTCCGCACCGTCCCCGGATTCGTCGATGCGGTCGTCGTGCCGGTCGCCGACGAGCGCTGGGGTGAGGCGTCGATCGTCGTGGCTGCGGGGGTGACGTCGGATGCCGCGGATGCAGAGGCCGATCCCGACCTTCCGACCCTCCGCGGGCTCGTCGGGGATGAGCTCGGTGCGCCGGCTCGGCCCCGTGCCGTCCTGCGGGTGCCGCGACTGCCGATGCTCGCCAGTGGCAAGCCCGACCGGCCGGCCCTGGCGGCGCTCGCGCGCGCGTGGGCCGAGCGGATCGCTCCCGAGCGCTGAGGTCCGCGACGCCGTCACAGCGGATCCATGCCCATCCGGGCATAGGATTCTGGCGTGGCAGGCAGCACCCGGAAGAAGAAGTCGCGCGCGGCGCATCACGCGAAGCAGAAGCCGCGCGGCAATCCGCAGCGCGCGCGTGTGTCGGGCGATCCCGCGCACGTGACACGGGCCACCGCGCGCGACTGGATCGGCGCCGCGCGCCTACGGACGCTCCCGCTCGCCGTCGCGCCCGTGGTCATCGGCACGGGGGCGGCTCGTCTCGACGGGACGCCGCTGCGCTGGGTGCTGGCCCTGTGCTGCCTGGTCGTGGCGGTGGCGATTCAGATCGGCGTCAACTACGCGAACGACTACAGCGACGGCATCCGCGGCACCGACGACCATCGGGTCGGTCCCGCCCGCCTCACCGCCTCGCGCCGGGCGAAGCCGCGCACCGTGCTCACGGTCGCCCTCGTCTTCTTCGCGATCGCCGCGGCAGCGGGTCTGGCCATCATCGTCCGCACCGGCTACTGGTGGATGGCGCTCATCGGCGCCGCCTGCCTGGTCGCCGCGTGGTTCTACACCGGCGGCAAGCGTCCCTACGGCTACGCGGGACTGGGCGAGCTGTTCGTCTTCGTGTTCTTCGGTCTCGTCGCCACGGTGGGCACCACGTTCGTGCAGATCGGCACGGTGCCGCAGGAGAGCTGGTTCGGCGCCGTGATCGCCGGCCTGCTGGCCTGCGCCGTGCTGCTGGCGAACAACCTCCGCGACATCGATCAGGACCGTCTCGCCGGCAAGCGCACCCTCACGGTGCGCATCGGTCGGCGCGCCACGCAGGTGCTGTTCACCGCGCTCGTCGTCATCGCCTTCGCCCTCGTCGCCATCCTCGCGGTGTTCTACCCGCTGGCATGGCTGGCGATGCTCGCGCTGATCCCCGCGGCGTGCGCCGTGCTCATCGTCTGGACGTACCGCGCACCGCGCGAGCTGGTCGTCGCGCTGGGGCTGACCTCGCTGACCTCGCTGGCCCTGTCGCTGCTGCTCTACTGGGCTTTCACCGGCTGAGCGCGCCCGCTCGAGGAGCCGCCGACGGGCTCACTCCGACGGCGTCGAGGCGACCTGGTCGGCCGCGGCATCCTCGGCGTCTTCGTCGGTGTCGCGACGGGCACGCCGGCGCGCGGCGAGACCGGCGGTCAGATCGTCGAGCGGGCGGCGCAGGAAGAGCACCGAGAGGCTGAGCCCGATGAGCGCGGCGAAGATCGCCGACAGCCAGTAGTACTCGCGCATGATCTGGAAGAGCATCATGATCGCGAACGGCACGACGAACACCAGAAGACGAAGGACGGTGTAGACGAGGGCCGAACGGACACGCATGTGTCCAGCCTACGCGCGTGGCGTCGGTGCGCCGTCCTCGGATCTCGCACGGCGCGCGCCGCCTAGGATGGAGGGGTGGTGCGCATCCTGCTGCCTCTGGCGCTGTTGCTGATCGCCTTCTGGGTGTACAGCATCGTCGACTGCGCCCTGCAGCCGCCCACTCGTCACCGCGGCGTCAGCAAGCCGCTGTGGATCGTCATCGTCGTGCTGCTTCCGGTCATCGGCGGCGTGATGTGGTTCGTGGTCGGTCGCGGCCGAGCGCGGCCCCAGAACGCTTTCCGCGCACCCGACGACAACCCCGACTTCCTCGGGAGCCTGCGCAGCGTCTCGATCGCCGATCAGGACGAGCGCATCCGTCGCCTCGAAGAGGAGCTCGCCGCCCTCGATGCCGAGGGGCTCGATCCCGACCGCGGCCCGCAGTCGCATCCGCCGGTGAGCGGCGACGACGACCCGGACGAGCACCGTCGCGGCAGCGTCGCCTGACATGGACGACAGCGCTCTCGCCGGTCGTGCACCGGCGACGGATGCCGCAGCCGCCCTGCTCGGACGCCTGGCGGAACTCGGGGTCGCGCACATCGTCGTCAGCCCCGGATCGCGCTCTCAGGCGCTCGCACTGGTCGCCGCCGAACTGGAGAAGCGCGGCGACGTACGCGTGCACGTGCGCATCGACGAACGCGTCGCCGGTTTCACCGCGCTCGGCATCGGCCGCGAGTCGGGCATGCCCGCCGCCGTCGTGTGCACCTCCGGCACCGCGGTCGCGAATCTGCTGCCCGCGGCTCTCGAAGCGCATCACGCCGGCGTGCCCCTGCTGCTGCTCACGGCCGACCGTCCTCCCGAGCTGCGCGGCGTCGGCGCCAACCAGACGACCCGCCAGCCCGGAATGTTCGCGCCGAACATGCGTCTGGAAGAAGACCTGCCCGTGCCCGACGCGCTCGATGCGGACGGCACCGGCGAGCAGTCGATGATGCTCCGCCGGGTTGCGGAGGACGCGGTCGCGGCCGCCCTCGGCACGGGCACGAGGCAGGCCGGACCGGTGCACCTCAACCTGCCGCTGCGTGAGCCCCTGGCTGGTGTGCTGCCGTCGTGGCTGGGCACGACCGAGCTCGACCTTCCCGCGCCCGCGCTCGGCCCCGACGTCGCCGGCGACGAGCTGAGCGCGACCGAGCCGTCGGGAGCGCTCTACCAGGGCGGCGGCGGCATCGGCGAGGCAACCTC